>DATFXS010000069.1:0-3696 GCA_035315605.1 Polyangia bacterium | reverse complement strand
CCCCCGCGGTCGTGCAGACCACCGCCGGTGCGCTCGTCAGCGACGTGCAGACGATCTCGGTCAGCGGGACGCCGACGGCCGGCACCTTCCAGTTGGCTTTCGGCGGCCAGACGAGTGCGTCGGTACCGTTCAACGCCACGGCGGCGCAGATCCAGGCGGCGCTGGCCGGCCTTTCCAACGTCGGCCCGAGCGGCGTCGTCTGCACGGGCGGGGCGCTGCCCGGCGCCAACGTGATCGTGACGTTCGCCGGCCCGCTGGCCGTCGGCGCCCAGCCGGTGATCGCGGCGAGCGGCAGCACGCTCACCGGCGCCAGCAGCCCGACCGCGAAGATCGCGCACACCACGACCGGCGCGGTCGGCGCGGCGGTGGAGACGCTCTCGGTCACGGGCGCGCCGACGGGCGGCGGCTTCACGCTCAGCTTCGGCGGCCAGAACACCGCCTCGATCGCGTTCAACGCCACCGCCGCGCAGGTGCAGACCGCGCTCACGGCGCTGGGCGGCATCGGCCCCGGCGGGGTGGTCTGCGCCGGCGGCCCGCTGCCGGGCGCGGCGGTCACCATCACGTTCGCGGGGCCGCTGGCGAGCGGACCGCAGCCACTGATCACCGTCGCCGCCAACACTCTTACCGGCGGGACGACCCCGGCTCCGGGCGTGGTCATGACCACGCCCGGCGTCGCCACCGCTGATGTGCAGACGCTTTCGCTCACCGGCGGCCCGACCGCCGGCTCCTTCACGCTGACCTTCGCGGGCCAGACAACGGCGGCGATCCCCTGGAACGCCACCAGCGCGCAGGTGCAGGCGGCGCTCAGCGATCTGCTCGCTATCGGCGCCGGCAACGTGGTCTGCTCGGGCGGCCCGCTGCCCGGCAGCAACATCACCATCACGTTCGCGGGCCAGCTCGCGCCCGGGCCGCAGCCGGTGATCACCGGCACCGCGACCAGCCTGATCGGCCCCGGCAGCCCGGTCGTGACGGTCGCCCACACCACGACCGGCAAAGGGGTCGCCGACACCGCATTGCCGGTCGATCCGGAAGGTGCGGTCATTGCCAACGTCGGCTGGGACCCGGCCAAGCTCTCGCTGATCGACGCCACGTCGCGGGCCGGCCTCGTCGTCGACACCGCAGGCAAGGTGCTGCGCTACACGACGGGCCAGGCGTTCCAGGGCGCGTCCGGATCCGCAGCGATCGTGGTGGACGGCTTCTCGACTCACAGCGCCACCGACCCTGCGCCGGCGCGGCAGTGGGGCGTGCCGCTCGACGTCAGCGGGCAGCCGGTGCCCAACCTGCTGATGCGGCCGGATGCACCGCCGGCCAGCGCTTTCGTCGACTTCGGCGCCAACCTCCTGAGCGTCGACGGCACGCTCGGCTCCTCCACCGGCGGCACGGGCAAGCCGAAGGCAGCGAACGGGGCCATCTATTACACGGTGTCGTTCGACCTCTGCGCGCTCGCCAAGTCGATCAACCTGGCGCTCGAGAACGGCGCGCTGCAGGTCTGGGCCTTCAGCCTCGATCCGGCGGTCGAGCCGGTCGACCCCTCGCCGGCGTTCACCGACTTCGCGAACCGGCAGATCAACATCGTCTGCCTGTCGTCGAACAGCGATCCGGACAACATCTCGGCATTGCGCACGCATGTCGAGACCTCCTCGCCCAACGACGCGGGCGGCGGCGGCATCCGGCCGCGCATCGGCGTCGCCATGCTGCCCATGGGGGGCATCAGCGACGCGAACGGCGACGTCACGAACAAGTTCTCCGACTGGCGGACCGAGGAGGAGGCCGCCAACGGCCTGCCCTCGCCGATGAACTGGTCGAGCAATCGGATGGTGTTCGTCGCGGCGGACTCGCCGGACGACATCGCCTGCGCCGCCGCCGGCGTGATCGCGGGCGTCGATCCATGGGTGAGCCTGATCCTCAAGCCGGTGAACGGCATCGGCATCAACGGCGCGCTCTCGGACGAGGCGATCCAGGCCTACGTGTCGCCCGGCGACAGCGGCCTGACCCAGCCGCGCGTGATCCCGATCCTGCACCCGGACTTCCTGGCGGGCTCGGGGCCGGTCATGGGCGAAGGCTTCACGGCCGACGGGACGGGCCAGCGGCTCTACATCGACATCGTGCGGACGATCGACGACATCGCCTTCCGCCTGAAGGCGGCGCTCACCAGCCCGCAGGTCATCGGCACGCTGCGGATCAATCGGCCGGGACTGCGCGTGCTGTCGGCGATCGTGCGCGCCACGCTCAAGGCCCGCGTCGCGGCCAGCGAGATCGACGACTTCGCGGTCGATATCCCGCTCCAGGCGCTGACCGAGGCCGACCCGGCGTCGCTGACGCCCGAACAGCAGCAACAGCTGCAGCAGGTCCAGAACAGCCGGCAGTTGGCGTTCAACGTGTCGGTCACCTACTCCGGCGCCATCCATCAACTCCTGGTGACGCTCAAGTTCATCTGAGATCGATCAACCCGATAGTCAGGAGAAACGCCCGTGGCAGCGGCGCTGAACTGGAACACCAAGCTGGCCGTGATGGTCAACAACGCGATCGTCAGTCCGATCGAGAGCTTCAGCCCCACGCTGAACGTGGCGCACCGCGTTCAGCACTCGCTCGAGGCGGACAACGTCGGCATCGTGGTGCAGGCGCAGACCTTCACTTTCACGATGACGATCCGCGCCGTCGGCTCCTCGGTGGCGACGCTGACGGCGCTGGCGCTGGCCGGGAAATCGTTCGCCATCGTGCTCACCGAGCAGGTGGGGACGGACTGGACGTTCAAGAGCATCGCGTTCAACAACTGCTACTTCACGTCCGTCGCGCCGAGCAACGTCTCGCTCGACGACTCGCCCACCGCCACCTTCAGCGGCGTCTGCCTCGACGTCGAGCCGGTGAGCTGATGGCGGCCGAACAGCCGACTCCGTTCCTGCCGCAGCGCGTCGAGCGCACCGGCATCGCGCTCGTCCACGAGGGCGAGCGCATCTTCCCGGCCGAGGACTCGATGGCGGGGATCGCCGCCACCGCGACCGGTGTCGTCAACTACTACTTCCCGGTCGAGATCGAGGTCCTCGGCGGCGACGCCGAGCGCATGGCCGAGGAGATCTTCGCCGCGCTGCGGATGCATATCGAGGCGCTGGTCTAAGGCAGGCCCATGCAGCAGGCGCTCACATATCCCAAGGGCGCGGCGAAGGAGCGCAAGCTCACCTTTCCGATCAAGCTGCGCTGCACGTCGGTCGAAGACCTCTGCAGCGAGCCCGGCCTCGAGGCGGCCCTGACGCGGACGATCGGCCGCGCCTTCGCGAAGGCGCGGCGCGCGCTGCCGGCGGCGGTGGCGACGGGCGCGGGGGTCGTGCTGAAGGCGCCGGCGCTGGTCAGGCCCGGCGCCATCTCCGGCAGCGACGACGCGACGATCCTCGAGCGGATCCGCCGTGCCGTGACGGCGGCGGCGAGCGCCCAGGGATTATCGCTAGCCCATCCGCAGCCGCCGCGCGCCGTGTCGAAACGCGCCGCGCCGACGTCTCGCGCGCCGGAGGTCTCGGAAAGATTCGATCCCGCGCGTTACGACACGAGGCGCGCGACCTACGAGATCCCCTCGTATGACGGCGCCAAGAAGCAGGCCACGGTCGTCACCAAGAAGGACCCGCTGCAGCGCATTAATGAACTCTTGGATCAGCTGATCGCCTTGTACGATACGCTCATCAACGACCAGGTGAAGTTCGGCTC
>DATFXS010000068.1:0-6670 GCA_035315605.1 Polyangia bacterium | reverse complement strand
CGCGGGCCTGAAGGTCAAGACGAGCATCAAGGCCGGCGGCGGTGGACCTTGGAATCACAACCGCAACGGCCTCAAGGTGAAAACAGCCATCAGGGCCGGCGGCGGTGGACCTTGGAATCACAACCGGAACGGTCTCAGGGTGAAGACCGCCATCAAGGCCGGCGAGGTCTCCCCAATGTTGAACCACAACGCGCGCTTGCTGGCCGCGCGTTAGGTCATCATCCGGCGCCGTGGTCGCGTAGCCAATCGTTGACCTCGGCGAGCCTCTTCTTTTCCGATAATTTCGCGTATCCATCGCGGGCGCGCTCTGCCAAGCCACGCGCCCGCGCTCGGTCATGCGTGGATTCCCACAGCGCGCGCGCCAGAGCAAAGCTAGTTTCGGCGAATCGTGAGCTCTCCGGTTCGTGTTGCTCGCGCAGACGATAAGCGCGCTCGAGCGGTGCGACCGCTTCGCTGGATTTGCCTTCCGCGATGTAGCCAACCCCGATGCCTGTGAGTGCGAATCCCAGGTTGACATTGTCGGAACCCAGTTCGCCTTCCCAAATTCCGTAGGCCCTGGCGAACGACTTCCGAGCCTCGTCGTAGCGGCCGAGAGCGTTCAACATCTCTCCGCTGTTGCTGAGGCAAAGCGCCAGGTCCGGATGTGCCGCTCCAAGTCCTTCCTCTAAGATTGCGGCTGCTCGTTTACTGTGAGAAAGGGCCTCCTCGTTGCGGCCGAGATTGTTCAGAGCGAAGGCAAGACCCACTTCGGCGACGCCGACATCTGGATGGCGGGGCCCGAGAGCTCTCTCTTTTAGTGCCAGCGACCGCTCGAACAACGGCATGGCGGCCTCTGCGGAACCCTCCTGTACGAGCACAACGCCCAGATCATTCAGCAACCACGCTTGAAGGAGTTCGTGGCCGCCCAGACGCTGCAAGATGGCATCGGCCACCTTGGCCCAGCGCCGGCCCTCCTGGAATCGGCTCTGCTGATAGCCGACGACGAAGACCAGGAGGACGGCCGCCTCTGCGCGAACCTCGTCGTGCCTCGAAGCCTCGGCGGTCAAGAAAGCATCGTCGAACGTTTGCGCCGCAAGACCCGAGTCGCCCGCTGCGATCATTACGTGCCCGCTCAGTAAGAGGGCTTCTGCGAGCAGTGGTTGATAGCCAATCTTACGAGCTTCCGCCACCAGGCTTGGTGCCTTCTGACGCGTCTCCTTCCACTGCCCGGCATCGTAACGAGCTTTCAGATTGGCAACTCGCTTTCGGAGGTCGTCAACCTTTTGCTTCGTCGTCGCGTCTTCAGGCGGGCGTACGACCGCGCGGAGCAGGGGCACGTTTGCACACCGGTCCAGTGAAGCGAGCGAGTTCGACGCGCTGACGGCGTTCTCTACGACCTCGCCGTCAGCCTCACTGAAGACGTCGGTCAACGCGTGCAACCCGCCGAGGCGCTCCGTCAAGCATTCCGCGCGCAGTTCGCGCACGTCTTCGCCCTGCTCCTTACGCACCGACGTCGCCTCGCAGTTCTCCCGGTACATGTCGGTCCACGCGCGGGCGTAGGTGGTGAGGGAGCGGCTGGTCGTGGCCCACACGTCTTTCGCGTAGCTCTTGCCGCTGGCGAGGAAGGCCTGGTGCAGGCGCGCCTGGCGGGGCGATTCGGGGGCGCCGGGCGGGGTCAGCTCCCAGATGCCGGCCAGCTTCTCGGGGCCGCCGGCGCAGACCTGCTTCGGATCGGCGAGGCCCGGGCGCAGGCCGAACATCAGCAGACCGACGGCGACCAGGCCGGCGGTGATGCCGATCGCCGCTTGCTTGCGCGCGACCGCCGGGTTCTTGCCGAGCGCCTCGAGCAGCTCGGCCATCGATGGGTAGCGCTCGTCGGCCTTCGTGCGCAGGCCGCGCAGCAGGATCTTCCGGATCCAGAGCGGCACCTTCGTGTTCGCCGGCGGCTCGCGGATGCGGCCGTTGACGACGTTCGTCGTCAGCGCCATCAGCGTGTTGCCGGCGAAGGGGCGCTCGCCGTAGAGCGATTCATAAAGCGCGATGCAGAACGCGAACTGATCGGTGCGCGCGTCGGTCGGGTTGCCGCGGAACTGCTCGGGCGCCATGTACGCGGGCGTCCCCATCATCGCCCCGGTGCGGGTCAGGCGCGCGTCGAAGATCTGCGAGTACGACGGCTCCTGATCGTTCGTGACGCCGGCGTCGTTCGCCACCGGGGTCAGCACCAGCGTCCGGCTGTCGAGCGGGACGACGGTCCCCCCCTTGGCCGGCTCGGCCAGCGGCGCGGGCAGGCGCTGGGTCGTGGTGACGCCGTCCCCGACCGCCACCGCCTTCTCGCCGCCGCCGCCGTTCGCGGCGACGGGCCGGTCGGCCTGGCGCGCCAGCCCGAAGTCCATGACGCGCACCTGGCCGTCGCGGCTGACCATCACGTTGTCGGGCTTGAAGTCGCGGTGGACCAGCCCCTTGTCGTGCGCGGCCGCCAGCCCGCGGCCCGCCGCCATGTAGACCTTCAACGTCTCCTGCCAGGTGCGCGCCTGCTGCTGCGTCCAGAACCCCGCGGTGTGTCCTTCGACGAACTCCATCGCGATGAACACCTTCTCTTCGAAGGTGCCGACGTCGAACACGACGACGACGTTGGGGTGCGAAAGGCGCGCGATCGCCTGCGCCTCGCGCAGCGTCCGCTGTCGGCCCTCGGTCAGCGAAACGCCCGCGCCCGGCTTGACGCGCAGGAGCTTGACCGCGACCTTGCGATCCAGCTCCGGATCGTACGCCGCATAGACCTCGCCCATCCCGCCCCGCCCCACCAGCCCGAGGACGACGTAGCGGCCGATGCTCGCGCCGCGCGCGAGCGTAGCTGTCCCGTGCTCCGGGTTCGCTGAAGCCTCCGACATCGTTAAGTTGGGGGGACCTCCTACATCGACCGCTTCCGCCCCCGCGTTGAGGACGAAACCCGCCGCATTTTACGCCGGCGACCTGCCCCCCGTTAACGTCGTTTCCGCCCGAAGATTCCCCAGCGGAATCGCGAGCCTGCGGCCGGCGCCTTCAGGCCGCGCGCTTGCCCCGCCCGTCGTCGAGAAGCGCAAGGCCGAGCCGCAGACCGAAAGGCCGCAGCAAACGATTGATTGTCGCATGCGACGGGGTATGGCGGGGGTTGATCGCCCGCTGCACGTTTGGGCTCGCGATGCCGACCTTCGCGGCGAATTCCTTGACCCCGGCGGCTCGAATCACCTTGGCCAGCGCCGCCTGCAGCGGGACCCCCTCATCCAGCGCCGCAAGCAGGAACGCGCGTGCAAAAGACGGATCCCGCAGGTCGCGCGCGAGACCCGCGTTCCAATCCTTAGTTCGTCTTGCCATGTTTGTGTGCCCTCAGGAGATCAGCCCAAGCCCGTTTCGCCACTTCGATGTCTCGCTTCTGCGAGCTCTTGTCGCCGCCGACAATCAGTACCGTCACACCCGGTCGGAGCTTGCAGAAATACAACCGATACCCCGGACCGAAATCCAAACGCGCTTCCCAGACGCCGCCGCCGACGTGCTTGTGGTCGCCCAGATTGCCGATCTCGAACCGGAGTACCCGGGCTTGAACCCGGGCCCGTACGGACAGGTCGAGCGTATCCAGCCAGCGACGGTAAAGACTCACGCCGTCGCGGGTCAGATACTCCCGCACGATCACGCATCACCCACTAAACATATCACTATTGATATGTTTAGCCACCCGTGTCGGTCAGGATAACCCGAAGAACAGCCACCGTCCGCACGGCCGGGATCCAGTACAGGACACGATGGTCACGAACGCGCAATTCCCACGACGCCTGCGGTAACTCTTGCAACGGCTCGCGTAAAGGCTTGCGATTGCGCGTCTCAATTTCTGCCTCGTGCCGGAGCTGCCTGCCCACAGCGTCGACGATGATTCTGCGAAGGAAAGCACTCACGCCGGCAAGCTCGGCTTTCGCCGCCTCGTCCCAGACCAACTCGTACACGCCCGACGTAAACGGGTGCGTGCCCGGGCGCTACTTGAAGAAGCGGAACTTCGGCGAGATGCCGAAGAGGAGGCCGTATTTGTCGCCGCCCGACGGCGTGCCGAGCAGGCCCGTCAGCGACAGCTCCAGCATCGGCAGGACGTTCCAGGCGAAGCCGAGCGTCACCTGCGCCTGGTTCGGATCCGACGTCACGAACGTCGTGCCGCTGATCTCCCCCTTCAGCGAGAAGCGATCGATGTCATCCAGCTTGAACTGCAGGTCGAGGCCGAGCTCGAGTCCACCCGGGCGGTGCGACACCGCGTCGGGCGCGGGATCGTAGAAGCCGCCCATGTTCAGGACGCAGGTCAGCCGGCGGATGGCGCCGCCCATGACCGCGAGCGCCTCGACCCCGACGCCGTGCGCGCCGGGCGCGACGGGCAGCTTGGGTCCAATCTGCAAGCCGAACGCGGCGCCCCAGCTCGCCCCGTCGTCGTGGATGCCGGCGAGCCCGAACTTGATCGACGGCCAGAGCGCGTCCGGCGCGGAGTGATCCAGCGAGAACGGCCCCGTGTCCGGGCCCGACACCGCGTAGGCGCCGTCGAGGTCGAGCTCCAGCCAGGGCAGGAGGCCGAGGTCCAGCTCGAAGTCCGGAACGACGATGCGCAGCGGGCCGTCGCTGCTGCGCACGGGCCCGACCTGCAGGTCGAACTCGGCCACGCCCGTGTCCTCCCACTCCAGGTCCGTCGGCTCGAAGCGCGGACGTGGCGCCGCGCGCGCCCCCGCCGGCCACCAGGCGAGCGCCGCCGCCAGGATCACCCAGGCGGCCAGGCGCGTGCGCCGGTGCATGCGGCGAGCTTAGAGCCAGCGCCCGGCGCGGTCATTTTTTCAGCCGACGTCTGTCAGCTGACGTCGCCGAGCACGCGCGTCACGATTTCGCGAGCCTGGTCGACGTCGACGCCCAGGAAGATCTCGACGCGCGCCAGTGCCTCGTCGGCGCGGCGGCGGGCCTCGTTGTCCGGCTCAGTCGGATCGAGCACGCGCTCGCCGGCGATCACCTTCGCCATCTGAACGACCAGTCCGCCCCGATCGAGCATCGTTCGCCCCCAACCCGACAATCTGGGTCGGGCCAGGCGCGCCGCCAAGACGGATCAAATCACGACGAACCGCGCGCGTGCATCCAGTCGTCGACCTCAGCCGCCTTCGCCTGGTCGCCGCCCTTCGCGTAACCCTGCCGTGCCTGCTCCGCGAGCAGGCGTGCGCGCGCCCGGTCGCGGTTCGTCTCCCACAGCGAGCGGGCCAGCGCGAAGCTGGTCTCTGCGCGCAGCTCCGGGTTCACCTCGTGCGCCTCGCGGATCTTGAACGCCCGCTCCAGCGGCGCCACCGCGCTGGCTGCATCTTCGTCGGCCAGGTAGGTGCGTCCGATGCCGGTCAGCGCGTAGGCCAGGTTGCGGTCGTCGAGACCGAGCTCGCGTTCCCAGATGATCTGCGCGCGCTCGAACGACTGCCGCGCCTCGTGCTGGCGGCCGAGCACCATCAGGATCTCGCCCCGGTTGTTGAGCTGGTTCGCCAGCATCGGATGGCTCGATCCGAAACCGTTCTCGAGCAGCGCGATCGAGCGATCGACGTGCGCCAGCGCCTCCTGGTTGCGGGACAATCCCGACAGCTCATCGGCGAGGTTGCCCTCGGAGATGCCGACGTCCGGATGGTCGCGTCCCAGCGTCTTCTCCTTCAGAGCGAGGGCCTGCTCCTGCGCGACCAGGGCCGCGCGGTGATCGCCGCGCTGCCCGCGAACGGCCGCGATGTTGTTGAGCTGCCAGGCGTGCAGCAGCTCGTGGCCCCCCAGTCGCTGCAGCACCGCCTCGGCCGTTCCCGACCAGCGCTCGGCCTCGTCGAACTGAAGGTCCTGGAAGCCGAAGACGTAGATCAGCTCGGTGGCCGCTGCGGCCCGAACCTCGTCGTGGCGGGACGCGTCCGCCGCCCAGAACGCTTCGACCAGCATCTTCTCGGCCGCCTTGTAATCGTTGGACCGCCCGTACACCGCGCCTTCCAGCTGCAGCGTCTCGGCCAGCAGCGGCTGGTAACCGGTCGCGCGCGCCTCGGCGTCGACGACCTGCAGCTGCTTGATCACCTCTTTCCAGCGGCCCGCGTCCGAACGCGCCTTCAGCTCCGCCAGCCGGTGGCGCAGGTCGGCCACCTTGGCGCGCGTCATCGCGTCCTCGGGCGGGCGGACGAGCGACCGCAGCAGCGCGACGTCCGCGCAGCGATCCAGCGGAACCAGCGCGTTGGCGGCGCTGACCGAGTGCTCGACGACGTCGCCGCTGGCGTCGCTGAAGACGTCCGTCAGCGCGCGCAACCCAGACAGCCGCTCGCCCAGGCACGACATCCGCAGGTCCAGCACCTCCTCGGACTGCTCGCCGTGGATGCGCGTCGCCGCGCACGTCTCCTCGTACATGTTCGCCCAGGCCTGCGCGTACCCGGTCAAGACGCGGTCGACGGTCGCGTGCGCGTCGCTCGCGTAGCTCTTTCCCGTGCGCAGGAAGGCGGCCTTGATGCGCGCGCGCCGCGCCGGATCCGGATTGCCCGGTTGGGGCAGATCCCAGACGCCGGCCAGACGCGCCACGCCGCCGCCGCACATCGCCCGGTGATCGGCGTCCTTCTGCCTCACCAGGATCATCGCGACCGCGACCACCAACGTCCCGGCGATCCCGCCCAACACCTTGCGACGCGTGGTCGCCGGG
>DATFXS010000067.1:0-2666 GCA_035315605.1 Polyangia bacterium | reverse complement strand
CGGCGCGCGCCCCGCCGACCTGCGCGTCGCGCTTGGCCCCGCCATCGGCCCCTGCTGCTTCGAGGTCGGCGCCGAGGTCGTGCGCGAATTCGAAGGCGCGCTGGGCGGCGCCGTCGACGGCGTCGTGCTGCCGTCACCGCGCGGCGCGCCGGGTAAGTGGCACGTCGATCTGAAGGCGGCGAACCGCCGGCTGCTGGAGCGCGCCGGCGTGCCGCCCGAGGCCGTCGACGCGGGACCCGAATGCACCTGCCACGAGGGCGCGCGCTTCTTTTCCTACCGCCGCGACCGCGACCGCACGGGCCAGCAGATGGGCGTCGTGGCGCGACTCTGATCGACCCGGTCGCTTGTCCCGGCCGCCCCGAGACTGTAACTTTCTCGGCAGTGGCCGCCACGACGACACTTCGCTGTTACACGTTCCTGGATGCTCTGCAGCCGCAGCTCGCCAGCTTCATGGGCAAGACGGCGCGCGGGTTCCTGCCGGTGCCTGGACAGGCGTCGCTGTTCGTCGAGATCGCACCCGGGATCGCGATCAACCGCGTCACCGACATCGCGCTCAAGGCGACGCGCGTGGTGCCGGCGATCCAGATCGTCGAGCGCGCGTACGGCCTGCTGGAGGTCCACGCCGACGATCAGGGCGACGTGCGCGACGCGGGCGCGGCCATCCTGCGCCATCTGGAAGTGAAGGAAGAGGACCGCATCAAGCCGGCGGTGGCGACGAACCAGATCATCCGCGCCATCGAGCCGTACCAGGCGCAGATCATCAACCGGAACTCGCAGGGGATGATGATCCTGCCCGGCCAGTCGTTGTTTCTGCTGGAGACCGACCCGGCCGGCTACGTCGCGTTCGCGGCCAACGAGGCCGAAAAGGCGGCGCACGTGTCGCTGGTGCAGATCCAGCCGTACGGCGCGTTCGGGCGGCTGTGGCTTTCGGGGCCGGAGGCGGAGATCGACGCGGCGGCCCGCGCGGCGACGGCGGCGATCGAGGGGCTGAGCGGCCGTGTCGGCGAAAAGTTCGTTGATCGGTGATCGCGTGGGGAGGACGGGCTTGCCCGTCCGAGCCGTCGCGGGAGGTTCGGAACCCTCTTAGGGTTGCGAGAACGATGAAAACCGGATACAGCGAGACAAAGAGGGCACACACATGGCTGACGCGCTCGGGATGATCGAAACCAAAGGGTTCACCGCGATGGTGGAGGCGGCCGACGCCATGGTGAAGGCGGCGAAAGTCGAGCTGGTCGGCTACGAGAAGATCGGCGGCGGGTTCGTCACCGCGATCGTGCGCGGCGACGTGGCCGCCGTGAAGGCCGCGACCGAGGCCGGGCAGCGCGCCGCGGAGCGGGTCGGCGAGATGGTCGCCGTGCACATCATCCCGCGGCCGCACGTCAACGTCGATCAGGTTCTGCCGCTCGGCCGCACCGGCAGCACGGGCTAGCGCGCGGGCGGCGGCGCGTCGATGAAGCGCGCGCTGATCCTGATCGCGATCCTCGGCGGGCTGACCGGGCTCGCGTTTCTGGTGGCGCGGCCGCACGTGCCCGATCCGGCCACCGAGCCGTACTTCGGCGTGCGTGGGGCGTCGCGCGCCAAGGCGGCGGGGCTGGGCGTGCATTTCAAGCGCGGCGGCGACGCCGAGCACGCTGTCGATCCCCGCACCGTGCTGCGCGCGGGCGACACCCTGCGCTTCGTCGTGCGCGGCGAGCGCCCACGCCAGCTCGAGGTTCGCGTGCGCGACGGTGACGCCGCGCCCGCCACCATCTTTCCCGGCGATGGCGCCCCGCTGACCATCGAGGTCCGGCCCGGCGAGACGCTGCCGGTACGGCCGACGCTGGCGGCCGGAGGCGCGAAGCTGATCGTGACCGCGCTGTTCTCCGACCGCCCGCGCGCCGTCGGCACTCCGCCCGACAACGACACCGAAGTCGTCACCCTCGCAATCCCGAAGGAGTGAAGCGCCCTTCCCTTAGTTGGGCGGGAAGCCGAGGCCGGGGAACGTTGGTTCGTCCTGGATCGAGAAGTCAGGCAGGGCGCTGACCATCTGGATGGTGAAGTCGGGCAGGGTCGTCACTTGCTGCCACTTGCCGCAGCTGTCCGGGAAAACGGTCACCTGCTCGACCTTCAGGTCGGCGAGCGTGCTGACCATCTGAACCTTGAAGTCGGCCAGCGTGCTGACGACCTGGTACTTGCCGTAAAGCTTCTTCCCCTTGAACGTGCAGTCGCACATCACGCGGCCGCACATCGCGACGCCGCCCGTACCGCCTGCGCCCCCGCTGCCGGCCGCGCCACCGCTGCCGCCTGTGCCCGCGGGGCTGATTCCCGCTCCGCCGCCCGCGCCGCCGCGTCCGCCTGCGCCCGCCGTGCCTCCCGCGCCCGCCGTTCCGCCCGCGCCGGCCGAGCCGCCGGTGCCGGCCGTTCCGCCTGCGACGCCGCCCGCGCCCGCGGGGCTGATCGTGCCTCCGCCGCCGCCCGTTCCAGCGCCGCCCGCCGCGCCCCCAACGCCGCCCCGTCCCGCGAAGCCTTCGAGCGACGTGCCGCCGCGGCCGGTGACGCCAGCCGCGCCGCCGTGTCCTGCCGCGCCCGCGGTTCCTCCGCCGCCGTTTCCCGCGCCGCCCGCCGCGCCCGATGCGCCCGCGGTCGCGCCGGCGTTGCCCGCGGTGCCGCCACCGCTGCCGCCGGTC
>DATFXS010000066.1:0-13574 GCA_035315605.1 Polyangia bacterium | reverse complement strand
GTCCCCTTCGGGAACTGGTGCGGTTTGCCGTCGATGGTGACGGTCACCATGTCAGGCGGCGGCGCCTTGATCGGGCCAGACCCCACAGTCTTGAACGGGCCAGAATCAGCCATCAGCGATCGCACTCCCCGCCAATCATGTTGATCATGCCGAAGGTCGGGACGACGTCGGCGATGAAGAGGCCCGGCAACACCTTGCCCAGCACCGCCGTCGCCGGGAAGCAGGGCGGCCGAACGCGGCACTTCCAGGGCCGTCCCGTGCCGTCGGAGACGATGTAGAAGCCGAGCTCGCCGTTGCCCGCCTCGGTGAACGAGTAGACCTCGCCGGGCGGGACGTGGATGCCGTCCATGATCAGCTTGAAGTGCGCGATCATCGCCTCGATCGAGTTGTAGGTCTCGCTCTTGGGCGGCAGCGAGACGCGCGGATCGGGCAGCATGACCGGGCCGGCGGGGATCGTCGCCAGCGCCTGATCGAGGATCCGCATCGACTGCTGAATCTCCTCGACGCGCACCGCGTAGCGGTCGAAGTTGTCGCCCACCGATCCGACCGGGACGTCGAAGTCGAAGCGGTCGTAGACCAGATAGGGGTGGTCCTTGCGGACGTCGTAGGCGAGCCCCGTGGAACGGCCGACCGGCCCCGTGATGCCGTAGGCGAGCGCGTCGGCCTGGGTGATGATCCCGATCCCGTCCATCCGGTCGCGGAAGATGCGGTTGCGCTCCAGCAGCTTGCCGATGTCGTCCAGCACGACGCGCGTGCGCGCCAGGATGTCGCGCAGCTTGGCGTCGAAGCCCTCCGGCAGATCGTAGGCGACGCCGCCGATGCGGCAGTAGGTCGACGTCAGGCGAGCGCCGCACACCTCTTCGAGCAGCTCGAACAGCCATTCGCGCGCCTTGAGCGCGTAGAGGAAGACCGTGAACGCCCCCAGCTCCATGGCGCTGGCGCCGAGGCAGGTCAGGTGGTCGCTGATGCGCGACACCTCGCCGACGATCACGCGGATGAACTGCGCGCGCTCGGGGATCTTCTTGTCGATGTCCAGCAGCTGCTCGACCGCCATCGCGTAGCCGACGTTGTTCAGCATCGGCGAGATGTAGTTGAGGCGGTCCGTGTACGGGAAGATCTGGGTCCAGGTCGCGTTCTCGGATTCCTTCTCGAAGCAGCGGTGCAGGTAGCCGATCTGGATGTCGGCGCTGGAGATGCGTTCGCCCTCGACCTCCAGCACCATCCGCACCGTGCCGTGCATGGCCGGGTGCGACGGGCCCATGTTCAACGGCACGGGCTCGGTCGGCAGATCGGGCGCCCCGAGATCCTCGGCGTCCTGGAAGCCGAGGACGATCTGGCGGCGCGTCTCGGCGATCTCGTCGGTGGTGCTCATGCTCGGTTCCTCATTCACCTTGCTCGGTCTGGGACCGGCGCACGAGCGGCTGCCGCTTCTCCTTCGGGTAATCCTTGCGCAGCGGGTGCCCGACGAACTCGGGATACATCAGGATGCGGCGCAGGTCCGGGTGGCCCTTGAAGCGGACGCCGTAAAGGTCGTACGCCTCGCGCTCGAACCAGTTCGCCCCCTCCCAGACGCCGCACAGCGAGTCGATCGTCGGGTCGTTCTCGGGGCAGCCGCCGTAGAGGCGAACGCGGTGCTTGAGGCTGACCGAATAGATGTGCAGCACGACGTCGAAGCGCGGCTCCGTCGAGAAACGATCGACGCAGGTCAGGTCGATGAACATCTCCATCTTCGTCGCCGGGTCGTCGCGCAGGAACGTGGCGACCGCAATCCAGGCGTCACGCCGCACGCGCGCCCACTCGTTGCCGTGCTGCGAGCCCGTCTCGAGGATCTCGCCGCCCCGAAATTGTCCCGCCAGACGATCGAGGACGATCTGCGCCATCGTTTACATTCGCTCCGCGGATCAGCCCTTGCTTGCTTCGACCCGCGGCCGGATCGCCGCCGCCGGCACGTCGTAAGCGATGCCCTTCTTCTTGGCGGCCAGCGCCGCCTGCTCGTTCGCGATGACGATCTGGTTGTGCCCCTCGCCGCGCTGGATCCGCTCCTGCAGCAGGATCAGGCCGTCCAGCACCTGTTCCGGCCGGGGCGGGCAGCCGGGGATGTAGACGTCGACCGGGATCGCCTGGTCGGCCCCGGGCATCGTCGAGTAGTTCTGATAGAAGCCGCCCGTCGACGCACAGACACCGAACGCGACGACCCACTTCGGCTCGCACATCTGTTCGTAGATGCGCCGCAGGGCCGGGCCCTGGCGCTCGGTGATCGTGCCGACGATGATCAGCAGATCGGCCTGGCGCGGCGAGAAGCGCGGAAACTCGGCCCCGAAGCGGGCGATGTCGTATTTCGGCGCGGCCACCGACATGAACTCCATGCCGCAGCAGGCGGTCACGAACGGGTACTGGAACAGGGAGTACTTGCGGGCCCAGTTCGCGGCGGCCTCGACCTTGGTGGTCGCGAAATCGAGGAAGCCCACGCTATTCCCACCCGACGGCGCGCTTGCGCCAGACGTAGGCGAGGGCCACCACCAGGATCCCCATGAACACCAGGATCTCGCCGAGACCGAAGAACGACGCCCCGCTCGCGCACACGCCCGCGTCCACCGCGCCCGTGCAGGAGAGGTCGCGGAACTTGAGCGCCCACGGGTAGAGGAACGCGGTCTCGATGTCGAACACCAGGAACACGATCGCCACCTGGTAGAACTTCACCTCGAAGCGCGCGCGCGGGCTGCCGATCACGTCGGAGCCGCACTCGTAGGGCACGTCCTTGGCCCGGTTCGGCCGCCGCGGGCCGATGTACTTGGCCAGCGCCGTCAGCAGCAGCGCGAACCCGACGCCGACGAAGATCATCAGCGCGGTGGCGAGGTAATTTGACGTCATGGTTGCCGTCGGCGGGGTCGCTGCGACCGCTTCGTGCGGCCTCGCGATTTATAGATGGGGTGGGATTGCGAGTCAACGTCCGCGAACAGGGCGGAGCCTTGTCGTTTCATTGACTTAACTGCCGATGGTTTCTATACCTAGACGCGGATGCGCCCCGCCAGCCCGCGAGTCGTGATTGCGCGCGCCGCCGCGCTCGGGTTCGCGGCGATCGGCTGCTGGTCGCTGGTGGCGTGCGCGAAGACCCCGGCGGCGGGCACTCCCGCCGAGGCGGCCACGCCCCCCGCCAAGCCGGGCGGCGACAGCCTGACCCTGCCCGCCGAGGTGAAGCCGCTCTACGACAAGCTCGACGACCTCGGCAAGAAGGTGTTCGCCCGCATCGCCAAGAGCGAGTCGTCCGTCTGTGGGCAGGCCCAGAGCCTCATCCAGTCGGCCAACGATCCGAAGGCGAATTGCCGGCGTTCGGTCAGCGCGCTCCGCTACGTCGCACGGCTGATCGAGCAAGGGTTCCTGGAATCAGAGATCTCGGAGAAGCTGGCGAACCGCTACCGTCCCGTCAGCGTCCAGAAGATCGACGTCACGGACGCGCCGATGAAGGGCAACCCGTCCGCCAAGATCACCCTCATCGAGTTCGCCGACTACGAGTGCCCGCACTGCCGGCGGTTCCAGCCCGTGCTGCACCAGATCCTCGACGAGTTCCACAACGACGTGAAGCTCTACTTCAAGAACTACCCGCTGCCGCAGCACACGAACGCGCGCCTGGCGGCCGAGGCCGCCGTCGCCGCCCAGAAGCAGGGCAAGTTCTGGCAGTTCCAGGACAAGCTGTGGGAGAAGTCGGACGAGCTGACCCCCGCGGAGATCGAAAAGGCGGCCAAGGAGGTCGGCCTGGACGTCACCAAGTTCCGCCAGGACCTGGCGTCGGAGCCGGTCAAGGCGCGCGTCCAGAAGGACCGCACCGACGGGCAGAACGCCGGCATTCAGGCGACGCCCACCCTCTACATCAACGGACGCGAATACACCGACGGCCGCGACTCGGACAGCCTGCGCGAATGGATCAAGGACGCCATAGCCGGCTGATTCCGGCCCTGCTGCTGGCCGTCGGTGTGGCCGCCTGCGCGACCACCGAGGGGGCCGGCGGCGGCGGCTCGTCCGGCGGCAACCAGGTCGGCGCGCCCGTGCCCGCCATCAAGGTCGAGTCGCTCTCCGGCAAGACGATCGACGTCGCGTCCTACCGCGGCCGGGTGCTGCTCCTCGACGTCTGGGCGTCGTGGTGCGGGCCCTGCAAGCAAGAGCTGCCGATGCTGGACGCGATGGCGCGGCGGATCAAGGCGCAGGGGGTGGACGTGCTGGCCGTGTCGGTCGACCAGGAGCGCGCCAACGTCGACAAGTTCCTGAAGGGCCACGGCCACTGGTCGCTGACCATCGCCCACGATCCCGCGGGCGCGATCGCCGAGCGCCTGCAGCCCGACAAGATGCCGACGTCGTACGTGATCGATCGCGCCGGCATCGTTCGCTACATCAACGCCGGCTTCGTCCCCGACGACGCGGCGACGATCGAGAAGCGACTGCTCGAAGTCGCCGGCCAGTAACCCGCTCCACGCGGAGCGAAGCGTTGCTCTGAGACGAGCGAGCGGAGCGCTTAGGGCCGGAACGCGCCGATCTCGACCGCGCCTTCCCCGCAGAACCAGAGCCGGCTGTCCGGGCCGGTCGTCAGGCCGGTCGGGCGCAGGTTGGCGGTCGGGATGGCGAACTCCGTGATGGTGCCGGTCGGCGTGACGCGCGCCAGTTGATTGGTGAGCGCCTCGGTGAACCAGAGGTTGCCGTCCGGGCCGACCGCGATGGTCACCGGGGTGCTGGCCGGCGTCGGGATCGCGAACTCGACGGCCGAGCCGCCCGTCGTGATGCGGCCGATCCGGTTGCCGACCTGCTCGGTGAACCAGAGGTTGCCGTCGTTGCCCGAGACGATCCCGAACGGGTTGCTCCCGGCGCTCGGGACGGCGAACTCGGTGAACGTGCCCGTGGGCGTGACGCGCCCGATCTTGTTGGCGGACCGCTCGGCGAACCAGATGTTCCGATCGGGACCGGTGGTGATCGCGCACGGGCCGCTGGCCGCGGTCGGGATCGTGAATTCCGTCAGCGCGCCGGACGGGGTCATGCGCCCGATCTTGCTGGCGCCGAGCTCGGTGAACCAGATGTTGCCGTCGGGGCCGGCGGTGATCACGAACGGCGAGCTGAAAGTGTCCGGCAGCGTGAACTCCGTGAACGAGCCGCTGGTCGTGAGGCGCCCGATCTTGCCGGTCGATCCTTCGGTGAACCAGAGGTTTCCGTCCGGCCCCGCCGCGATCGCGGTCGGGCCCGCGTTGGCCGTCGGCACCGGGAAGTACGTCGCCGCGCCCGCAGGGGTGATGCGCCCGATGCGGTTTCCCTCCGAGTCGGTGAACCAGAGGTTGTCGTCCGAGCCGGTGACGATGAGCTCGAAGATGCTGCCCGAGCTGCTGGCCATCTGGGGGAACTCCTGGAACGAGCCGGGCGGCGTCGGGAAGTTCGACGACACGTTCACCTGGCCGCCTCCGTCGACGCGGCGAAGGTTGAAGGCGACGTTGACCGGCGTCCCGGCCTGCAGCGTCGCCATCACCGGATCGGCGGTCCACGTTGCCGTCGCGCCGGTCGTCATCGCACAGGCGACCGTGAACACGTTCTCGGTGATGGTGACGTTGCCGGTCGGCAGGCCCGACAGCGAGAACACTGCGGGCTGCGCCGGCGACAGCGGGAACTGCCGCACCACCGCCGCGCCCATCGCGGGCGTGACGGTGATGACCGCGCAGCGCGCGTCGGTCGGCGCGGTGGTCAGGTCGAACATGACGGTTCCCTGATCATCGGCGTGTGGGGCGCCGTCGTCGCCGCAGCCCGCGGTCGCGGCGGCGAAGCTCGAGAGGGTCAAGACGACGAAGATCGATCGCGTGGCACGCATGAATTCCTCCTGGTTCGGGGTTCGCGATCAGCGTCGGCCGCGCGCGCACCTCGATCCAGGCGATTGATCGCCAGCGTTCCGGGCAATCGCTTGCCGGTGTTCAGTAGGGCCGGAACCCTAAACGGTTAAACACTCATACAACAGGCCCGTCGCCGCGGACGACGATGGTGTCGCGGGCGAGGCGGGGATCGTGATCGGGGTGATCGAGGTTGTAGTGAAGGCCGCGGCTCTCGAGACGGCGGCGCGCGCACTCGATGATCAGGTGCGCGACCAGCGCGATGTTGCGCAGCTCGACGAGATCGCCCGAGATCGCGACGTTCCAGTAGTAGTCGCGGATCTCGTCGCGAATCAGCTCGATCCGGCGGGCGGCGCGCTCCAGGCGGCGATCGCTGCGCACGATGCCGACGTAGTTCCACATGAGGCGCCGGATCTCGTCCCAGTTGTGGCTGACGACGACCGCCTCGTCCGACGACCCCGCCTCGCCCGCGTACCAGGGCGCCACGTGGGCGGGGCGCGCCACCTCGGCCTGGCGCACGTCGTCCGCGGCGCGCGCCGCGAACACCATCGCCTCGAGCAGCGAATTCGAGGCCAGGCGGCAGGCGCCGTGAAGCCCCGTCATCGACACCTCGCCGATCGCGTACAGGTTGCGGACGGTCGAGCGCCCGCGCGCGTCGACCGCGACGCCGCCGCAGCTGTAGTGCGCGGCTGGCACGACCGGGATCGGCTGGGTGCGCATGTCGATCCCCAGCTCCATGCAGCGCTTGTGGATGTTGGGGAATCGTTCGACCAGGAAGTCGCCCGGCAGGTGCGTCATGTCCAGGACGACGAAGTCGTCGCCCGTTCGCTTCAGCTCGTTGTCGATCGCGCGCGACACGACGTCGCGCGGGGCGAGGTCCTTCATCTCGTGATAGCGCGACATGAACGCCGTGCCGTCGCGCAGCCGCAGGATGCCGCCCTCGCCGCGCATCGCTTCCGTGATCAGGAACGACTTCGCGGCCGGGTGATAGAGGCAGGTCGGGTGGAACTGGAAGAACTCCATGTTCGCGACGCGCGCGCCCACGCGGTAGGCCATCGCGACGCCGTCGCCGGTCGCGACGTCGGGGTTCGAGGTGTAGAGGTAGACCTTGCCGGAGCCGCCCGTCGCCAGCACGACCGCGCGCGCGACGACGGCCTCGACGGCGCCCGTCGCCTGATCCAGGAGGTAGGCGCCGAACACGACGTTCGGACCGCCGTACTTCGCGGTCGTCAGCAGATCGATCGCCATGTGATCGGGCATCATCGTGATCCGGTCGGGGCGGCGCGCGACGGCGGCGATCAGCGCCTCCTGGATCGCCCACCCGGTCGTGTCCTTGGCGTGGACGATGCGCCGGGCGGTGTGGCCGCCCTCGCGCCCCAGCGCCAGGTGTCCCGTGGCGTCGCGATCGAACGGCACGCCCAGCTCGTTGGCGAACCAGAGGATGTGCTCGGGCGCCTCGCGGGCGCACAGCTCGACGATGTCGCGTTGGCACAGGCCGTCGCCCACGCGCAGCGTGTCCTCGACGTGGGTGGCGACCGTGTCCTCGGGATCCAGCGCGCCCGCCACGCCGCCCTGCGCGTAGGCGGTGTTCGCGTCGGCGGGGGCGCGCTTGGTCGCGACCACGACGCGGCCGTGCTCGGCGGCGCGGAGCGCGAAGTACAGTCCCGCCAGCCCCGACCCGATCACCAGGTAATCGGTCTCGATCACGGGTGAAACTTAGCACCCCTCGCGCGGGGCGCGAACGCCGGGGACGCGCGGCCGCTGTTCAGTTGCAGTGGTAGGTGCCCATCCCGTGGCAGGTGTCGTAATCGAACACCTGGCGGCAGCTCGACTGGAAGATGCACTGCCAGGCGGTCGACGAGACCCCCGACATGACCTGGGCGTCGGTGCACGTCGACACGCACTGATCGGCGAGCAGCGTCCCGAGGCCGTCGTAGTTCATCGAGTGCGTGTCCTCGTCGCACAGGATGACGACGCAGCTGCCCAGCCGATTGCAGAGATCGACGCAGTTCTCGGTCGGCGGGACTGGCTGTCCGGCGCCCGCGCCGGTGTCGGGACGCCGCGCCGAATCTCCACATCCGATCAACGTCAACAGGATCGCGATCGCAAACCCACGCTTCATGTGCCCCTCCGGCCCGGATCTTCAGTGTGCGACGGCCGGCGGTCAACAAGCAAGGCGCGGCGCGTGTGTTACGCTTGTGGGCACGGTGAAGCTGGTTGCCTTGTTCACGCTCTGCGGCGTCTGCGCCGTCGCAGCGACGGCGGCGGCCGGCACCTTCTGGAAGCGCGAACGCGCCGACGGGGTCGTCGAGTTCACCAACAAGCCGCAGGCCGGCAAGCAGTGGAAGGTGCTGTTCAAGACCGGGCCGGGGAAGGCGGCCGCGCTGCGCGGATCGACCGACATCGTGCCGGCGCGCGACACCGCGCCCGCCCGCTTCACCCGCTACGACCGCGACATCCGCGACGGACAGGCGTTCTACGGAATCCCCGAATCGTTCCTGCGCGCGGTCATCAAGACCGAGTCGGACTACGATCCGAACGTCGTCTCCAGCGCCGGGGCGCAGGGGCTGATGCAGCTCTTGCCCCAGACCGCGCGACAGATGGGCGTCATCAACAGCTTCGACGCCCGCCAGAACATCATGGGCGGCGCCCGCTACTTGCAGGTGCTGGCCCGCCGGTTCTGCCGGACGCCGGCGGTGATCGACGATGCGCAGCGCTCGGGCGAGCGCCTGACCGTCTGCTCGACCGACGAGAAGATCAAGGTGATCGCCGCCTACCACGCCGGGCCGGGGGCGGTCGAAAAGTACGGCGGCATCCCCCCCTACGAGACCACCCACCAGTACGTCGGCATGGTGATGCGGCGCTACGAGCAATACCGGACCGTCGCCGGCGACGGCGCCCAAGATCGGTAACTCCGAGCTCGCGTTTTGCGGCATTATCCGGTCCCTCGCGCATGCAACCCTCGATGACCCATCTCGCATCAGCCGGTGAGCTGGTGGCGGCGAAGCGCTTCGGCGAGGCGGAGAGCGAGATCCTGCGCGCGCTGTCGGACGCGCCCAAGAACGTGCAGGCCCTCAACCTGCTGGCGCTGGTGCGCTACAAGCTGGGGCGGCTCGCCGAGGCTCACGCGACCTATCGCGAGATCGCGGGCGCGGCGCCGCTGGACGCCCACGCGCGGCGCAACCTCGGGTTGATCGCGCTCAAGCTCGGCAACGTCGACGAGGCGCTGCCGGAGCTGGAGATGGCGGTGCGGCTGACCCCGGGCGACGAGCGCGCCTGGAGCTACCTCGGCTACGCCTACGCCAAGAAGGGCGAGGTGGTCGAGGCGGCGGCGGCGTTCCGGCGGGCGGGTCAGGATGCGCTGGCGCAGGAGCTCGAGCACGCGGCCACGGTTCGGCGGCCGCCCACGCCGTCGATCCATTCTCAGGTCGTGGCGCCCGGCGATCGCGATCGCGGCACCAACCCGATCGTGGCGCGCGCGAGCACACCGGCGATCGAGCCGCCGTCGCGGCGCCAGCAGACCGCGGTCGGCGCGCACGCGCTGGCGCCCCCTTTGCCGCCGCCGCTGGACGAGGCGGTCGCCCGTCTGGGATCGATCGATCTGCCGCCCGAGGTGGCGGCGGAGACAGCGCGCGCCATCGAGGCGACGCCGGTCCCGTTGCTCGCGTTCGTACTGTCGCGCCTCGGGCAGGCGCCGGCGCCAGCGGTCCCGAACGGGGCCCTCCGCCTGAGCGTCGCCGACGAGGCGCACGTGCGCGCCGACGGCGTGCTGGCGGGCGCGGGCGATCTGAAATGGGCGCCCGCGTTCCGTCGATCGCAGGGGCGCCACACGACCGAGCGTCTCGGTCCCAACGGCGCCCGCTTCTTCCGGTTGACCGGGGCGGGCGACGTCTGGATCGCGGGCGCGCCGGCCCGCTGGCTGCCGGTGTCGCTGACGGAGGACGTGCTGTACGTGCGCGAGGATCGCGTGCTGGCGTTCGACGGCACGCTCTCCTGGGAGACCGGCACCGTTCCGGGCGCCGACCTGCGGATGTTGCAGTTCCGCGGCCGCGGCGTGGTCGCGCTGGCGCTGGGTGAGGCGCCCGTCGCCATCAAGGTGACCGAAGATCGCCCGACGCTGCTGACGGCGCCGCGCCTGGTCGGCTGGGTGGGACGTCTGGTGCCGCACGGCGCGCCGGTCAAGGGCGGCACCGACGCGGATCCGGCGCCGTTCCAGGTGGTCTGTCAGGGCGAAGGCGTCGTGTTGCTCGACACGCCGCGGGGGTAGCGCCGATGCCCTCCAACCTGCGGCGCGAGCTGACCAACCTTCCGAACCTGGTCACGATGGGGCGCGTGGTGGTGATCCCGCTCGTGCTCTATTTCATGGACAACTACAACCCGCTGCGCTCGTTCATCGCCAGCCTCCTTTACCTGGTGGCGGCGGCCGGCGATTTTCTGGACGGATACCTGGCCCGCAGCCGCGGGCAGGTGAGCATGCTAGGGAAGTTCCTCGACCCGCTGGCCGACAAGCTGATCGTCAACGCGGTGCTGGTTTACATGGTCGCGCTCGGCCGCGTGGCCCCGTTGATCGTGGTCGTCCTGATCGGGCGGGATCTGGCGGTCAACGGCCTGCGCAGCATCGCGTCCGCGCAAGGCCTGGTGATCGCCGCGAGCGACGGCGGCAAGATCAAGACGGCGCTGCAGCTGGTCGCGATCATGCTGCTCTTGATCCACTTCGAGTACCCGGCGCTCGGCGTCGGGATTCCGGTGCCGTACCACGCCGCCGGCACCAAGTTGCTGTGGCTGTCGACGGTCGTGTCGCTGTATTCGGGCGCGGATTACATGCGGCACTTCCTGTCCGCGGCGCTCAAGCAGTCGCGCGCGCAGACGTGATCGCCGTCCCCGCGATTCGCCTCGCCCCGGACGAGGCCGCCCGGCGCGCGGCCGCGCGCCCCGGCGCCTTCTGGCTGTCGACGCCGGCGCCCGACGAGGTTGGCATCGCCCGCGACATCGTCGGCGCGGCGCCGGTGGGAATCGTCCGCGGCGAGGGGCCCGCGGAGCTTCTCCGCGTCGAGGAGGCCTGGCGCGACGCGCGCGCCGCCTGGGCCGCGTCGGGCGCGCCGCCGCCGCCCGGAATCCCCGTCGCGGTGGGCTGGTTTTCCTACGATCTCGGGCGCGCGTTCGTCGGGCTGCCGCCGCGGAGGCGGGACGACGGAACGGCCTGGCCCGCCGTCGAAGTCCACCGCCACGACGCCGTCTGGGTGCGTGACGCCGCGGGCGACGCGACGATCTTCGCCCAGGACGAGTCGGCGGCGCGTCGCCTGGCGGCGCTGCTCGAGTCGCCGACGCGCGCGTCGGCGGATTCGCGCGACGATGTCCTGGACCTGGGCGCGCTGACCGCCGACCACCCCGACGCGCGCTTTCTGGATGGCGTGCGGCGCGTGCTCGAATACCTGCGCGCGGGCGACGCGTACCAGGTGAACCTGTCGCGGAGCCTCTCCGCGCCCTGCGCGCCGTCGGCGGCGGTGCCGGTGGCGCTGGCGGCCGCCCTGCGGGCCCGCGCGCCTGCGCCGCACGCGGCGATGATCGTGGCGGCGGACGGGGAGGGCGCGCTGGTCGGTAATTCGCCCGAGCGCTTCCTGGCGGTCTCCGCGGACGGCGCGATCGAGACCCGGCCGATCAAGGGGACGCGATCCCGCGGCGACACGCCGGAGGCGGACCGCGCGGCGGCGGCGGCGCTGGACGCGTCAGCCAAGGATCGCGCCGAGCACGTCATGATCGTCGATCTGGAGCGGAACGACCTCGGCCGCGTCTGCCGCACGGGCAGCGTCCAGGTCGCGTCGCTGGCGCGGGTCGTCGCACTGCCGACCGTGTTTCACATGGTCAGCACCGTGCAGGGGCGGCTGCGTCCGGACGTCGGTCTGGCCGCGCTGCTGGAGGCGACCTTCCCGGGCGGCTCCATCACCGGCGCGCCCAAGCGGCGCGCCATGCAGATCATCGACGAGCTGGAGCCGGCGCCGCGCGGGCTTTACACGGGCGCGACGGGCTGGCTGGGAGCGGCCGGCGATCTCGACCTGGCGATCGCGATCCGGACCGCCGTCGTGCGCGGCGGGCGCCTGTCGCTGTCGGTGGGTGGCGGCGTGGTCGCCGATTCGACGCCCGAAGGCGAGCTGGCCGAAACCGAGGTCAAGGCGCGGGCGTTCGCGGCGCTGTGCGGCGCGGCCGGCTGAGCCGTCGCGCGGTCGAGGCGTACGGGAACGCCCTACCGCCGCGCGCGAGCGTGACTAGCTTGGTTCGCAGGTGAGAACATGACGCTCGAGACACTCCTCATCTGGTTGGTGGTCGGCCTGGTGGCCGGCTGGCTGGCGTCGGCCGTCGCGGGCGGCGGTTACGGCGTCATCGGCGACATCGTCATCGGCGTCGTCGGCGCGTTCATCGGCGGCTTCATCTTCCGTGGGTTGCGCATCCACGTTCCGTGGGGCGGCATCCCCGGCACGATCCTGGTCGCTTTCGTCGGCGCGCTGGTGCTGCTGGTGATCTTGCGCGTGATCCGGTCCGCGACGACGGGCGCGCGCTGGTAAGGCGGAACCTCGGCCGCCGCCGGGTGTCCGAGGGGTGTGCGATCGTGGCGCGCCTGGCTGCTGACTGGACTGCTCGCGATCGCGGCGAGCCTTTCATCGTCCGCCGCGTCGGCTGCGGACGATGACCCGGCCTACAACATCGCGGGCGTCGCGCCCGGGATGAAGCGCGCGGCCATCAGCCATCCGCTGCCGCGTGGCGTTCACGTCCAGTACGACGCCACGGGAACGGTCGTCGGCGTGCTGGGCAAGAGCCTGAGGGACGGCGGGCGAGAGGTCGTCACGCCCGCCTCACGGGCGGGCGACGTGCGCCAGCTGTTCGGCGATCCGGATCGCGAGGTGCACGACCACGTGATCGGCAAGGTCGGAGGCTTCTTCTGGCACTACCACCGGCAGGGCGTGGTCATCGTATTTTCGTTCACGGACGACCTGTTCCGGCTGCGCGACCGGGCGCCGCTGTTCGAGGTGCGCCTGCTCAGTGACAGTCGCTGAACTCGACGTGGCCCTTGATCGAGTGTTGCGGCGATGCGCACGACAGGTCCGCCGTCCCCTTCACATCCCGATGGCCCGCGATCTTGCTGACCTGATTGCCGACGGTGAGAAGGCCGCAGGGAAAGATTCGGTCGGCTTGCGACTCGCCCGGCTCGAGGACGGCGACAGTCGCGGCGCCCTGAATGGAGGGCGCCGGATAAGAATTGCCGGTGTGCGGGCCGATGCTGGCGCGGATTCTCCTGCCGTTGGCGTCGGCGAGCTCGACGCCCTCCAGGCCGTAGCGCGCGCCGGTGCGGCATTCAAAGGGTCTGAACGGACCGCCGTCGACCTGGAGATCGCCGGTGACCCAGGTCGAGGTGCGAAAGGGGATGTCGGCGCACCCGAAAGTCAGCGCCGCCAAAAAAGGGAGCAGGTGGAAGCCCGCGCGCATCGTCGCCCCGCGGCTCGAGCATAGCGCGCCGGGGCTCAGGCGGCTGCGGGACGGCGCAGGCGCGTCCAGGCCAGGACACACAGCGCGCCGACGATCAGGCTTCCGAGCTGGCCGACGGAGAGGAAGATCGGCTCGTGGGCGGGCAGGTGCAGCCAGCGGGCGAGGCGGGGCGTATCCATCGCGAAGACCAGGCCGCGCACCACGTCGCCGCGGAACATCTCGACGATGAAGCGGAGCAAC
>DATFXS010000065.1:0-4061 GCA_035315605.1 Polyangia bacterium | reverse complement strand
CCGCCGGCGGCGCGGACGGTGGTTCGGACGGTCCGGTCATGTGCGGGACGGAGGTCTGCGATACGTCCCAGGTCTGCTGCGTGACGAAGGCACCGCTCAGCGCCTCCTGCATCGACCCCTCGAAGTTCATGGCGCTCGGCTGCGAGAAGCTGGCGCTGCCGTGCCTCAAGCCGACCGATTGCCCGGGGGGCCTGGCCTGCTGCGTGGTCCTGACGTCCGACCAGACCGGCGGCACCGTCAGCTGCCAGCAAGAGCTTCAGTGCCTCGCGGGCGCGACATCCTTCGTCGCGTGCGGATCGGCCGCCGATTGCCCGGCCGTGCGGCCGACGTGCGCGACCCTGTCCATGACGGACCAGGGCGATTTCAAGGTCTGCGAGTAGTCGCCGCCGCCTCCGGCCGGCGACTGTAAGCTGGTCGTGATGAACCTGCCCGCCGTCCCGCCCTCGGTCCCGGATGACGAGAAGCGCCTGGCCCTGGCGCGGGTGCTGGACAGTCGGACCTTCAGCCGCTCCGATCAGCTGCGGGCGTTTCTTCGCTACGTGTGCGAGGCCGAGCTGGAAGGGCGCGCCAACCAGTTGAACGAATACGCGCTGGGCGTCTCCGTGCTGGGACGCCGCGAAGGTTATTCGCCCGCCGAGGACTCCAGCGTGCGCAGCCGCGCCTACGAGCTGCGCAACAAGCTCCGGAGCTACTATCAGGACGAGGCGCCCGACGATCCGATCCAGATCGAGATCGAGAAAGGGGCGTACGTCCCGCGGTTTCAGCGGCGCGAGACGATCGCCGAGGCCGATCGCACGCCCGGCGCGCAGGCCGCGCCGCCCGCGACCCCCGAACCGACGGCGCAGGAAATTCGTCTGGCCGAGCGGGGGATCTATAGACGGAGGTTGCTCGCGATCGCCGCTCTCGCGGTCATCACCGTCGTCGTGGTGGTTTCGCTGCGGTCGTCTCCCCGGCCGACGCCGGCCGCGAGCGGGCTGGCGCCGCGGGCGGCGACGCGCGAGATGGAGGCGCTGTGGCGGCCGTTCCTGGACGGCAACGTCCCGATGTTGATGTCATACGAGATCCGCCTCTTCCTCTACGCGCCCGCCACCGGCCTCGTGATTCGCGACTTCCAGGCCAATCAGAAGGAAGAGGTGGCGAAGTCGAAGGCGCTGACGGCCTTCCGCGAGCGGATGAACGCCGACCAGCTGGTCGAGACGTACGACTACGCCGACGTCGGCGCGGTGCAGGCCGCCTTCCTGCTCGGGCGCCTGCTGAACCGCGAGGTCAGCCTCAAGTCTTCCAGCGCGCTCGGCTGGGAGGACATCTGGAACAGCAACGTCATCTTCATCGGCAAGTCCAACGCGAACCCGATGATCCGGCGGGTGCTTCGCGACGCCAACCTGGACTTCGGCGAGAGCGATTTCGGGGCGGCGGTCCGCAACCTGCATCCGCAGCCGGGCGAATCCGCGGAGTACCCGAACGCGGCGACGCACGGCGCCGGCAAGAAGTACGGCGTCGTCAGCGTCCTGCCCGGTCCGCAGCCCGGCCACCACATGATGATCCTGACGGGGGCCGGGGCCGAGCTGATGTGGGCGCTCGCCCAGAGCGTCACGGACCCGGAGCGCGTCAAGGAGATCATGTCCCACGTCCTGTCCCCGTCCGGCGACGCGCCGGCGATCTTCCAGGTGCTGATCGAGGCGACGTTCGAATCCAACGTCCCGATCGGCATCCGCTACGTGACTCATCACGTCTACCGCGCCAGGTAGGAAAGCCGCGAAAACGCGGGCGCACAACGTTCGCATCACGGTTCGGCAACCGTTCGTTTGGCCAGTTTTTCGATGTCGGCCGCCATGACCGGGAATTGCACACGCGCAGGGAGCGTGCGTGCCCAAGCAAGGAGCCGTCATGTCGACCAAGTTCGGGATCGCGCTCGTCAGTCTGTCGCTGCTCGCTAGCTCATGCACGGGCGAGGGTGGCGGCTCGCCCACCGGGCAGGGATCGGGTAGCAATGGGCACGGCGGTACCACGGGCGCGGGCGGCGGCGCGGGGACGACGGGCGGCGGCGGCAACGGCGGCTCGCCGGGGGCGGGCGGCAGCGGCGGAGGCGCCAGCGGGGTGGCTGGCGGCGGCGGATCCTCGGGTAGCGGTGCGACGGCGGGCGGCGCGGGTGGGCAGGGTGGCGGCGCCGGCGCGTCGGGCGGTTCGGGAACGGGCGGATCCGGCGTCGGTGGTCGCGGCGGATCCACCGGGACGGCCGGCGCGTCCGGTCGCGGCGGCAGCTCCGCCGGCAGCGGCGGCGGCGCCGGCGCGGCGGGCAACACCGGCACCGGCGGGAGCGGCACGGGCGGCAGCGGCGGATCTGCGGCGGGCACGGGCGGCAGCTCGGCTGGCGGCACCGGAGGACTGCCGACTTCTTATCCGACCGAGAACACGGGCGCGGACTGCCCGGCGGCGCCGGCGCCTCCGGCGTTCAGCGCGCTGCCGAGCATCATGAACCTGCCCGATCCATTCCTGATGACGAACGGCACCCGCATCAGCAAGATCGCGGACTGGCGCTGCCGGCGCGCCGAGATCAGCTCGCAGGTCCAGTACTGGGGATCGGGACCCAAGGGCGCGCCGCCCGCGGCGAGCAACCTGACCGCGACCCTGTCCGGCGGCACGCTCACCGTCACCGTGACCCAGAACGGAGCGACGATCACCTTGACCGCCGCGATCAGCACGCCGAGCGGCAGCGGCCCGTTCCCGCTCGTCATCGGCATGAACACACCGACGGGCAGCTTGCCCACCAGCCTCTTCAACGGCGTGGCGACGATGACGTTCAACAGCGCGCAGCTGGTGCCCGACGCGTTCAACGTTCCCCGCGGCGGCGGGACGTACTTCACGATGTATCCGGACAAGAACGCCGGCGCGATGATCGAATGGGCGTGGGGCGTCAGCCGCCTCATCGATGGCCTCTACAAGACCGCCTCCTCGAACAAGGTCGACCTGACGCGCATCGCGGTGACCGGCTGTTCCTACCAGGGCAAGATGGCGCTGTACGCGGGCGCGTTCGACGAGCGGATCGCGCTGACCATCCCCGAGGAATCGGGCGGCGGCGGCGAGGCGTCGTGGCGCTTCATGGCGACGCAGACCGGGACGGAGGATCTGGAAGCCGCCCAGGGCACCGCTTGGTACGCGCAGAACCTTTTGCAGTTCAAGAACAAGGACGCGCCGAAGCTGCCGTACGACCAGCACGAGCTGGTGGCGATGGTCGCGCCGCGCGCGATCCTGGCCATCGAGAACACCGGCATCGACCGCCTGGGCAGCCAGGCCGGCAGCGTCTCGATGCGGGCCGCGAAGGAAGTGTACAAGGCGCTCGGGATCCCCGACCGGATCGGCTACTCGCAGGCGCAGGCCTCGGCGCACTGCTCGTTCCCGGCGTCGGTTCAGTCGCCTGACGTCCAGGCCTTCGTCGACAAGTTCCTGCTCAACAAGACGGCGAATACAAATGTCGCGCGTGACTCGTACAATACGAATCTGACGACGTGGGTCACCTGGAGCACGCCGACGCTGCAATAGTGGCATGAACGTATGAAGGCCGCGAACACAAGACGATCGATCACCTTGCTGTCAGCGTGCGCGGTCGCGATCGCGGCCGGGGCGGCGTCGTGCGGCGGCGGATCGTCCGGATCGCCGGGCGCGGGCGGCACGAGCGCCGGCGGCGGAACCAGCGGCGCGGCGGGTGCGAGCGGCAGCGCCGGCACGACCGGATCCGGCGCGGCCGGGAACGGGAGCGGCGGCTCCGTCACCGGAGCGGGCGGGACCGGCGGCGGCGCGACGGGCTCGGGCGGGAGCAGCGGCGCGACCGGCGCGGGCGGCAGCGCGGGCGCGACGGGTTCGGGCGGGACGGTCGGTGTCGCGGGCGGGAGCGGCAGCAGCGGCAGCAGCGGCAGCAGCGGATCGACGGGCACCGGCGGATCGAGCGGTCGGGGCGGCGCGGCGGCCGGCGCGGGCGGCTCCCAGGCGGGCGCGGGTGGGACTGGCGGCGGCGGAACGGGCGGCAGCACGCCGCCGGCGGGCACGCTGACGCCGGCGCACAA
>DATFXS010000064.1:0-18100 GCA_035315605.1 Polyangia bacterium | reverse complement strand
GCGACGACATCTCGGGGCGAGACGGTACAATGCCGCCCCGGAGGCAGCCATACCCCCTCGTCTCGACGACCCGCTGATCCCGGCCATCCGCCAGCACGAGCGGGCGATCGCGTTGCGCGCCGAAGGCCGCTTCGCGGCGGCGGAACGGGCCTGCCGTCTGGCGATCGCCGGGTACCAGGCGGTCGAGGGCGCGCACCACGCCGACGTGGCGAACGCGCTGGTCGAGCTGGGGCTGGTGCTGGAGGCGCGCGATCGCCTGCGCGAGGGGGCCCGCTGTCACCGGCGCGCCCTGCAGATCCTCGGCAGCCGCGCGCATCTGCGCTCGCGCGATCCCGACATCGCACGCCTCCGGGTCCGGGCGCGCACCGCGCTCGGCGGCATCGACCGGACGCTGGGCGCCTACGAGGCCGCCGATCGCGGCTACCGGACCGCGCTGGCCGAGATCCGGCGCCGCTTCGGCCCGCGCGATCGCTACATCGCGGGCGTGTTCAACGATTTCGGCGTTCTGCGCAAGGCGCAGGGCCGCTACGACGAGGCGCTGGCCTTCTATCGCCGCGCGCTGCCGCTCGTGCCGCGCGGCGATCGGCACGCGCTGGCCACGCTGGCCCACAACCTGGGCGGCATCGAGCACGCGCGCGGCAACTTCGCCCGCGCCGAACCGCACGCGCGCCGCTCGGTCCGGCTGCGCACGGGGCTGGTCGGCGCCAACCACCCGTCGGTCGCGGCCGACGTCGCCGCGCTGGCCGCCATCGTCGAGGCGCGGGGCCGGCTGGCCGAGGCCGCCGCCCTCTACCGCCGGGCCCTCGCCATCTTCGGGCGCGTGCTCGGCCCCGCCAGCCTGGAGGTCGGCCTCAACCTCGCCTGCCTCGCCGCCGTCGAGCAGCGCCGGCACGCCTACGGCCGCGCCCGGTCGCTGTACGCGCGCGCGCTCGCCATCCAGGAACGGGTGCTCGGCCGCCACCACGCCGACGTCGCCATGACCGTCAACAATTTGGCGGTGCTGGAACGCGACGACGGCCACCTCGAGCGGGCCGCCGCCCTGTTCCGGCGCGCCCTCGGCAGCTTCGTCCGGACGCTGGGCCGTCGCCATCCGCACGCGGTGCTGGCGCTGGCCAATCGCCGTGCCGTCGACCGGGAGATCGCGCTCAAGAATGACCGGCGAACCCGCCGATGAATGAACACCCCATGCACGATTCCGACCTGGACCTCGTCCTCCGCGGGGGAACGGTGGTCACGGCGGAGGGCCAGCAGCCAGCGGACGTCGGCGTCCGGGACGGCCGCGTCGCCGTCATTCGGGATCGGGGCGGCGGAGATCCGGCCTTGCCCGCCGGGAGGCGCGAGATCGACGCCACCGGACGCTTGCTGCTGCCCGGCGGGATCGATCCGCACGTCCACCTGCACACCGAGGGGGTCGATCCCGGAGAGCCGATCTGGGTCGACGACTACGCGAGCGGCTCGGAGGCGGCGCTGGCAGGCGGCGTCACCAGCCTCGGCAACATGTCGTTCATCCTGCCGTGGGAGAGCATCGCCGATCGGGTGGCCGCGGAGCGATCGGTCGTCGAGCGGACGGCGATCGCCGACGTCTTCTTTCACACGATCGTCCTGTCGCCCACCGCCGCGCTCGTCGAGGAGGTGCCGAGCGCCGTGCGCGGCGGGCAGCCGAGCATGAAGGTGTTCATGTGCCTGCCGACCTTCGACGCCAACGTGCCCCAGTTCGCGCGGGTCATGAAGGCGGCCGGCGACGCCGGCGGCATCACGCTGGTCCACTGCGAGGACCTGGCGACGATCGAGTGCTGCACGACGATGCTGACCGACGCCGCGCGCGGCGATCTCACCCACTTCGCCGAGAGCCGCCCGGTGGAAGCCGAGACGGTCGCGACCGACCGCGCGCTCGCGATGTGCCGCGCGACGCGCGCGCCGACGTACATCGTTCACCTGTCGTCCGCGCGCGCGCTGGCGGCCTGCGCGGCGGCCCGCGCCGAGGGCCTGCCCGTGTTCGTCGAGACGCGGCCCCTCTACCTGCACATGACCTCCGAACGCTATCACGAACCGGAGGGGCCGCTTTACGTCGCGCAGCCGCCGCTGCGCGAGGCGGCGGATCGCGAAGCGCTGTGGCGGGGCCTGGTCGACGGATCGATCGACACGATTGCCAGCGACCACGCGCCCTGGACCCGCGAGCTGAAGCTCGATCCCAAGCTGAACGTTGCGCACTGCCGCTCGGGCGTGGCGGAGCTGGACACGATGCTGCCGCTGCTCTACACCGAGGGCGTCCTGACCGGCCGCCTGACACCGGAACGCTTCGTCGCGCTGACGTCGACGAACGCGGCCCGCCTGTTCGGCATGTACCCGCGCAAGGGAACGATCGCGGTCGGGTCCGACGCCGACATCGCGGTATGGGAGACGCGCGAGCGCCGGATCATCCGGGACGCCGACCTGTTTTCGCGCGCGGGCCACAGCGTCTACGCGGGCCGCGAGCTGCGCGCCTGGCCGTACGCGACCCTCCGCCGCGGCGAGCTGGTGTTCGAGAACGGAAAGATGCTCGGCCGGCCCGGCAGCGGCAGAGCGATCGAGCGCGGCGCGACGGCGCCGCCCGTCGCCTGACGCGTCGAGCGTAGCGTGGCTTCGCCACGCGGAGCTCATCGCGGGAGGTTCGGAACCCTCTGAGGTTCGGAACCCTCTGAGGGTTCTGAGCTGAGCTAACGCGATCGCTTCGAATCGCGCCGGGAATTCCTGGCAGCGTTCGAGTTATATTGGCGCTGCTCCGAGGCGGGATCCCCCGGTTTCAGCCGTGCCCAGCGAGGAAGAAAACGAAGTCAGCCGCACCGTCCCGCGCCGCGGGCTGCCTCGCGAGACGCCGCGCACCGGGATCATCATCGTGGTCGGCGCCGGCGATGCGCTGGATACGCTGCGCGCGCCGCGCATCCAGGTGATGGACCAGCTGACTCTGGACATCGGGCGCCGGCCCAACCCGACGCCCGTGCCGAGCGGCGAGGCGCCGAGCTCGCTGACGATCCCCGATTCCACCGTCTCCGGCCTCCACGCGCGCGTCCAGCGGGCGTCGAGCGGCGCGGATCTGTTCATCATTCAAGATCTGGAGAGCACCAACGGAACGTACGTGGACGGCAAGCTCGCCACCGGGCCGGTGCCGTTGCGAGACGGCGCCGTGCTGTTCCTCGGCTCGCAGGTGCTGGTGTTCCGGATCGTGACCGCGGCCGAGCTGGATGCCTTGCGGGAAGACCATTCGACGCCGTTCGGGCCGCTTCCGACCTGTTCGCCGGACCTGGCGCTGACCTGCGCGAAGCTGCGCCGCCTCGCGCGCACGGCGTCGGAGATCTTGCTGGTCGGCGAGACAGGCGTCGGCAAGGAGGTGTTCGCGAACGCGATCCACGCGGCGAGCGGTCGCACGGGCAAGCTGTTCGCCATCAACTGCGCGGCGATCCCGCGGGAGCTGGTCGAGAGCGAGCTGTTCGGGTACGAGAAGGGCGCGCACTCGACCGCGCAGGGCCGCAAGATTGGTCTCGTCGAGCTGGCCAACGGCGGGACGTTGTTCCTCGACGAGATCGGCGACATGCCGTCCGAGCTGCAGGCGAAGCTGTTGCGCTTTCTGCAGGATCGCCGCTTCACGCCGCTGGGCGCGACGCGGATCGTGGAGGCGGACGTCCGCATCGTCGCTGCGACCAGCCGCATCGGGCTGGAGAAGGGCCCCCAGGTGCAGGATGCGGTGCTGGGACGACTGGGCGCGCAGCCGATCGTGCTGCCGCCGCTGCGCGAGCGCGTCGAGGACATCGGGCGCCTCGTCGCGCACTTCGTCCGCGACATCAAAGACGCGCGGGCGTTCGAACCCGAGGCGTTCCACGCCCTCTGCCTGCACGCCTGGCCGCTCAACGTGCGCGAGCTGTTGAAGGTGGTCGGTGAAGCCGAGGCGTTGAGCCGCGGCACGCCCGCGATCGGCCTCGAGCATTTGCCGGACGCTGTGACCGCCACGCTGCAGCTGGAGGCGGAGGACGATCTCGAGAACACCGACGTCGATCTGCAGCCGTCCGCGCTGGACGACGCGGGCATGACCCGGGCCGCGGTGGCGCCCGTCCGCACGCGTCGGGCCGCGCCGACGCGCGAAGAGCTGGAATCGCTGCTGGCGCAGACGAACGGCAGCGTGGCCGAGGTGGCGCGTCGGCTCAACCGACAGTACGCCGTGGTCTGGCGTTGCGTGCAGCGGTACGGTATCGATGCGGGTAAGTACCGCGGCGGCAACCAGTGACCCAGCCAGCTCCCAGACCGGCAAGCGAAGCGCGCATCGTCCTGCGCAAGGGACGGGCGCGGCCGCTCTGGTTCGGCCACCCCTGGGTGTACGCGAACGCGATCGGGTCGATCGACGGCGATCCCGCGCCCGGCGACGTCGTCACGCTGACCGATCACGACGGCCGTTTCATCGGCAAGGGCTTCTACAATGCGCGGTCGCAGATCCCGGTGCGCCTCTGCACGCGCACCGACGAGACGGTCGACGCCGCCTTCCTGCGCCGGCGGATCGTGCAGGCGCGGGCGGCGCGCGCCCGCCTCGGCCTGCCGTCGCCGGAGACCAACGTCTATCGCCTCTGCAACAGCGAGGGTGACGACCTGCCCGGGCTGGTGGTCGATATCTACGCCGACGCGGCGGCCGTGCAGATCACGACGCTGGCGATGTCGATGCGGCGCGCGGAGATCTACGACGCGCTGGAAGCGGAGCTCGGCGTCCGCACCATCTTCGAGCTGGCCTCCGCGGCCTACGCCGAGCTGGAGGGCTTCGCGGCCGGCGCGCGCGTCGCCCGCGGCGCCTCGCGCGGCGCCGTCTCGGTGCTGGAGAACGGCATCGCGCTGGAGGTGGAGCCGCTCGGCGGCCAGAAGACGGGCATGTTCATCGACCAGCGCGAGACGCGCGCCCGGGTCGCGTCGCTGGCGCGCGGCGCGCGCGTGCTGGACTGTTACGCCTACGCGGGCGGCTTCGCGCTGGCAGCGGCCCGCGGGGGCGCCGCGTCGGTCACCGCCGTGGACAGCTCGGCGCGCGCCGTCGCGCGCATCACCGCGCACGCGGAAAAGAACGGCGTCACCATCGACGCGGTCGAGGCCGACGTCTTCCGCTACCTCGAGACCGCGACGCCGCGCGCCTTCGATCTGGTCGTCATCGACCCGCCCAAGTTCGCGCGCGCGCGCAAGGATCTGGACGCCGCGCGCAAGGGCTACGAACGGCTGAACGCGATCGCGCTGCAGACCGTCGCGCCGGGCGGCATCCTGGTCACCTGCTCCTGCTCGCAGAACGTCGACGCCGACACCTTCGAGCGCATCGTCGCGGCCGGCGCCAAGCAGGCGGGCCGCGAGGTGCGCGTCTTCGAACGCCGCGGCCCCGCCTCCGACCATCTCTTGCCGCCTGGCTTCAGCGAAGGGCAGTACCTGAAGGTGCTGCTCTGCTACGTGACTTAGGGACGGCCCCTCTCCCTGACCCTCACTCCGCTTCGCGGGGCGAGGGGATCAGACCAGATCAGGGCGCGGGCTTCACGCCGCCCGGCGATCCGTGCATCAGCGCGATGTAATAAACGAGCATCGCGATGATCGTCCCGAGCGAGATCCATTCGAACGGAATCCGTCCGAACAGCAGCCAGCGCTTACGGAAGAACCGCCCGCGCGACCGCTTGTAGATCTGCTGCTGGATGTCGCCCAGCATGCTGGCCGGCGCGGTCGCCGTCTGTTTGAGCCGCCCGAGCGACGCCAGCGTCTTGCGGAAGCCGGTCAGCTCGGTGCGGCACTGGATGCACGACGCCAGGTGCTGATCGACCTCGGTCCGCTGCCGCTCCGGCAAGCTGCCGTCCACGTAATCGGAGAAGGTGCTCTGCGCCTGCTCGTGGTCCATCGCTGTCGCCAGGCTACCGCGTGTGCCTATCTACCCACTCCTTTATCGCCATGCGGGCCCGGTGCAAGCGCGATTTTATAGTCCCTTCCGGCAGGCCGGTAATCTCTTCGATCTCCTGGTACGACTGCTCCTGAATGTCGCGGAGCTCGACCAGCGCGCGCTGATCCTCGTCGAGGTTGGCGATTGCCTGCTGCATCAACTTGTCGACCTCCGCGAACTCCAGCATGGCGTCCGGACCCGCGATCTGCGCCTGTACGGGCGGCGCGGGTCGGTCCGGAAGCACGCGCAGCTGCGAGACGTCGTCCGGGTCGGCCCCTTCGGTCGGACGGCGCGACAGGTGCTTGATCCGGTTCTTGGCCTGGTTCGCGGCGATGCGGAGCAGCCAGGTCGAAAACTTCGCCTCGCCCCGGAAGCTCTCGATGTTCTTGAAGACGGTGATGAACACCTCCTGCGTGACATCCTCCGCCTCGGGGCGATTGCCGAGCATCCGGTAGATCAGGCCGAACACCTTGTCTTCGTACTGGCGGACGATCTCGGCGAACGCCTGCTCGTCGCGCTCGCGCAGCCGCGCGAGCAGCAGCCGCTCGGCGATGCTCATCGTGTACGGGGTCCGCTGCCCGAGCGCGCGGGCGCGAGCGCGCGCGAGCCGCCGGGACGATCCGGGACTCTGCGTGGCGGAGTCCGCCGTCGTCGGAGGGGCGGTGCCAGATCCCCTCCAGCGCAGTGTGGCCTCCACGCTGGTTCGGACAACGTCGCGGTCATAAGGTTCCCGGCGGCTGCAGCGTGGGTTGCGGGGCGGGAATAAACAGTCGCAGGCTGATGGTCGCCACCGTGTCGCGGGGGCTGCCCGCATGGACGACCAAGTCCTGGCGGACGCTGGCGTCGATGGCGCCGATCTCCGACATCGCCGACGCGCCCAGCGCGCCGTAGCCGTTGGCGGTCGACGGGTCGTAGCCGCCGCCGGCGCGGAAGCCGAACTTGCCGGCCAATGTCAGTTCGCCACCTACCATGAAGCCGGTCCCCTTCCGACCGGTGTGGTTGTCGCGCGTCAGCCGCGTCAGGCCGTCGGCGGCGATGAGAAGCTCCGGGATCGGCGCCACGGCGACGCCGTAGCCGACCCCCTGGGTCGCGTTGCTGTTGTGCAGATCGCGCAGGTTGGTGCCGACGACGGCGACGGTCAGCTTCGGCAACAGCGTCACCGTCGTCCCGACGTCGAACGTCACCCCGCCCGTGTGACCGGCGGGCGCGTCGTCGCCGGACAGATTGAAGTACTTGACGGTTCCGCCGAACGTGGCGCGCTCCGCGACCGGAACCGACAGCGCCAGGCCGACCTCGTGTCCGCGGCCGGTGACGCCGCCGCCCGGCTCGGCGGCGTGGAAGTTGTAGTAGAGGCCGCCGGCGACGCCGAACCCCGACGTGTTGTCGACCATCGACGCGTGCAGCGTGTGACCGTGGAGGCGGCTCGAATAGCCGTAGCTCCCCTCCAGCGCCTGGAAGTTCTTCAGCAGCGACATGCCCGACGGGTTCAGCATCGGCGCGCTGTCGCCGATCGCGAACGCGCGCGTCGCATCGCCCATGCCGGTCGCGCGCGTCCCCGTGAAATCGTCCGTCGCCCGAGCGCGCGCCGCCCCCAGCACCAGGGCCAACATGACGGCTAGACAAAGCGCCGATCGAAGCGCACGCACGGCGCGATTGTAGCCGGCCAGGCGCGATCTATCTCCAATTCCGCTCGGCGAGGCTGACGAAGCCTTCCCATCCGACCACCACGTGATCCAGCACGGGAATCCCGACGAGGTCGCCGACGTCACGCAGTCGCGCTGTCAATTCGACATCCGCGCGCGACGGCGCCGGATCGCCCGACGGGTGGTTGTGACAAAAGATCACCGCCGCCGTGCCCTGGCGGATCAGCGGACGGAACACGTCGCGCGGGTGAATCTCGACGCCGGTCAGCGACCCGCGCGCCAGGCAGGTCTCGCTCTGAACGCGGTGGCGCACGTCGAGCCCGATCGCCCAGAACTCCTCGACCGACAGCGGCGCGAGCCGTCCCCGAAAGTACGTCCAGACCTCGGACGCGCCGGCGAGTCGCTGGCCGCGGATCGGTCGCCCCGCCGCCGCCCGCCGGCCCAGCTCCAGGGCCGCGATCACCAGCGTGGCGCGGACGGCGCCGATGCCGGAATAGGCCGCCAGCTCGGCGGGGGTCGCACGCGACAGCCCGGCCGGCCCGCCAACCCCGCGCAACATCGCCGCCGCGACCTCGAGCGCGCTCGCGCCCCGGGTGCCGGCCCCGAGCACGATCGCCAGCAGCTCACCGTCGGTCAGCTGCTCCGCGCCGCGCGCGGTGAGCCGCTCGCGCGGCCGGGCGTCCGGTTCCAGGGCCGCTATCGTTGCCATGGTCTCCCGTACCGCAACGGCTGTGCCACGGCGCCTGGCTGAACCGTAAACAAAGGAAGCGATGGACTTCGCCGGACCCCCGTGCTAGCGTCTTTGTCGACGCTCGTGTTCGCGGGGTTTTCTTCCCGCACCGGCGGTCGGAGGGTCGCGGTAGCTAGCGACGGCCCCCCGGAATCATCGATTTGCAACAGGTGCACGTGGCAACGTGGCTAAGTGGGAATGAGGGAACGTGGGAACGTGGTTTAGGCAGGCGGTGAGCCGCGGCGAGCCCTATGTGCGCGATTTAACAGGAGTTCAGCCTGAGTTCCGACGACGACGGCCGGCCCTCTCCGGGCCCCGGCAGCACTGATACCGAACCGGCAGCGGCCGGGTCCACATCCGCCGGCGCAAACGGCGCCAACGACGATGGGGTCCCCACGCTCGTCATCCGACGTTCGGGTCCGCCCGACAACGGCCGGACGTTGGTCGATCCGCTCCAACCGCCTTCGGTGACCGCCAGCGCGCCGACGATCATATCGGCGACGCCCAGCGAGCCGCCGTCGCCGGCCTTGCAGCGCGCGCTCGAGAAGATGCGCGAGGTCTACCGGATCCGCGACCTCCGCCCCGGACAGGCCGAGATCATGGAAGCGGTCCTCGCCGGGCGAGACACGCTGGCTATCATGCCGACCGGCAGCGGCAAGTCGCTGACCTACCAGGTGCCGGCGCTGGTGCTCGACGGCCCGACCCTGGTCGTGTCGCCGCTGCTCGCTCTCATCGAGGATCAGTTCGGCAAGCTGAAGGCGGCCGGCGTCCCGATCGTGCGCATCGACTCGACGCGCACCGCGAAGGAACGCGCCGCGGATCTGGCGGCGGTGCGCGAAGGCGCGATCCGCATCATCATGATCACGCCCGAGTCGGTGAACACGCCGGCCACGCAGGAGGCGCTGGAGGGCGTGAAGTTCTCCCTCTTCTGCGTCGACGAGGCGCACTGCGTTTCGCAGTGGGGCCACGACTTCCGGCCGTCGTACCTCGGCCTGCGGCGCGCCGCCAACGTGCTGGGGCGGCCGCCGATCCTCGGGCTGACCGCGACCGCGACGCCGACGATCGCCGACGACGTGCTGGTGCAGCTCGGGATGAAGGACCCGAAGGTCTGCCGCGTCTCGTTCCACCGCCCGAACCTGGCGTTCGACGTGCGCAAGGTGGCAGGCGAGGCGGACAAGCTGCGCCAGCTCGGCAAGTTGATCCAGCGGCTGCGCCGGCCCGGCATCGTCTACTGCGCCACCGTGCGCGCCGTCGACGAGCTGTACGTCGCGCTCCGCCACGGCAAGATTCCGGTCGAGCGCTACAACGGCAAGATGACGACCGAGGAGCGAGAGAAGTCGCAGGCGTCCTTCATGCAGGCGGGGCGCAAGGTCGTCATGATCGCGACCAACGCGTTCGGCCTCGGCGTCGACAAGCCTGACATCCGCTACATCATCCACTGGCAGATGCCCGGGTCGCCCGAGTCGTACGTGCAGGAGGCGGGGCGCGCGGGGCGCGACGGCAAGCCGGCGCGCTGCGTGCTGCTGTTCCAGCCCGACGACATCTCGATCCAGGAGCACTTCCTCAAGGAAGCGCACCCGACCAAGTCGCAGGCGCGGATGGTGGCCGAGGGGCTCTACGCGTGGAGCGACGAGGGCAAGGAAGTGTCGGTCCGGGATCTGGCGCTGTCGATGGCGCTGCCGGAACGCCGCGTCCGCGTCATCCTGTCTGTGCTGGAGGCGATGGGCGTCGCGGAGGAGGTCAAGGCGGCGCGCTGGAAGGGCGTCGATCCGAAACCGACGCGCGAGCAGATCGACAAGGCGGCATCGGTGTTCGAGGCGCGCCGCATCTCCGATCGGCGGCGGCTGGATTCGCTGCTCAAGTACATGAACACGCAGAAGTGCCGCGTGCAGATGCTGCGCGCCTACTTCGGCGAGCCGGAAGGCGAGAAGTGCGGGCTGTGCGATTCGGACGCCGGGCTCGACAGCGAGGTGTTCGATCCGGGATCGGCCGACGAGCGCCACGGGCTGCACGCGGCGACCGACTTCCACGCGCGGCCGCGGCGCCGACGTCGCGGTCGCGGCGGCGGTGCCGAGGCGCCCATGGGCGCGCAAGCGCCGGCCGCGCCGCCACCGATCGTCTTCGAGACGGCGATCCCCGGCGACGTGCCGCCCCCGCTGCCGCCCTACGAGGTGCCCGCGCCGCCCGATAGCGAGCAGGCCTTCGACGAGGGTCTGTGGGCGGGCGCCGACGCGGGCTCGGGCGATCCGCTGCCCGGCGACGCCGTCATCGACATGAACGATCCCGAGCTGGCCGCGGAGGTCGCGGCGGCGGCCGCCGCCGACGGTCCTGCCGAGAGCGCCGACTTCACGGCCGGCTGGGCCGCGGTTCGTGACGCCAACATCCGGCCCTACGTCGAATGGCGCGCGGCCGCGCCGGTGGTGCTGCCCGTCCTGACCGCGCGCCCGAGCGGGGGCGGAGGCCAGGCCCACCACGCCAGCCATCACGGTCACGGCGGCGGCGGCGGGCACGGCGGCAATCAGCGCGGCAACGGGCCGGGCGGCCGGTTCGACGGCGGCGGAGGTGGCGGCGGGGGCGGTCGGAAGCGGCGGCGACGCGGGCGCAACCGCGATCGCGATCGACGCGACCACCATCGCCACCGCGATCGTGACCGCGGGCCGCGGCTGCCGGGTGTGTACAACCCAGGCGGCGACTAAAGGTTGATTCTGGTCCCCTCGCCCCGCGAAGCGGGGAGAGGGTTAGGGAGAGGGGCCCCGGCCCTGCGCGGCCGTTATAGACTAACCCCGTGTCGATTCTGATCGTCGGCGGGGCCGGATACATCGGCAGCCAGACCGCCAAGCTCGTCGCGGCGGCCGGCCTGCAGCCGGTCGTCTTCGACAACCTGGTTTACGGTCACGAATGGGCGGTCAAGTGGGGGCCGTTCGTGCGCGGCGATCTCGCGGACCGCGCGTTGCTGGTCGACGTCATGAAGCGCCACCAGGTCGAGGCCGTCATCCACTTCGCCGCCTATGCGTATGTCGGCGAGTCGGTCACGAACCCACGCAAGTACTTCGACAACAACGTCGCGGGGTCGCTCAGCCTGCTGAACGCCATGCTGGACGCGGGCGTGCGCGACGTCGTCTTCTCGTCGACCTGCGCCACGTACGGCGAGCCGCGCGAGGTTCCCATCCCCGAAGACCATCCGCAGCAGCCGGTGAACCCGTACGGCGAGAGCAAGCTCGCCGTCGAGAAGATGCTGCACTGGTATTCGCAGGCCTACGATCTCCGTTACGCCGCCCTCCGGTACTTCAACGCGGCGGGCGCCGATCCCGACGCGGAGATCGGGGAGGACCACGACCCCGAGACGCATCTGATCCCGCTGGCGATCGACGCCGCGCGCGGCGCGCGCGAGGCGCTGGAGATCTACGGCACCGACTATCCGACCCCGGACGGCACGGCCATCCGCGATTACATCCACGTCGTCGATCTGGCCGAGGCCCACCTGCTTGCGCTGGACCGCCTGCGCGCCGGGGACCGGGCGCTGCGGCTCAACCTCGGGACGGGGCGCGGTCAGTCGGTGCGCGCCGTCGTCGACGCGGTCGGCCGGGTGGCGGGGCGGCCGGTTCCGTTCCGCGAGGTCGGCCGGCGCGCCGGCGATCCCCCGGCGCTGGTCGCGGACGCGCGCCGCGCCGCGCAGGCGCTCGGCTGGAAGCCGCGCTTCGCCGATCTCGACGTGATCGTCGAGCACGCGTGGCGCTGGCGGGAACGCGGCCAGCGGGGCTGATGGCGATCTGGGAGCAGCGCTGGCATCCGCTCCGCGAGGAGTGGGTGGTCGTCGCGGCCCATCGGCAGAACCGCCCGTGGACGGGCGGCACGGTGGCGGCGGCCGCGGCGGCGCGGCCGGCGTTCGATCCGGACTGCACACTCTGTCCTGGCAACGCGCGGGTCGGCGGCGCGCGCAACCCGCCCTACGACGGCACGTTCGTCTTCGACAACGACCACCCGTGCGTCGGGCCGGACGCCCCGGCCGATCCGGCGGCGCCGCCCGCGCCGTACCGGGTGGCGCCCGCGGCCGGGCACGCGCGCGTCGTCTGCTTCTCGCCGCGCCACGATCTGACGCTGGCCGAGATGACGCCCGCGGCGATCGGCGACGTCGTCGAGGTCTGGCGCCGCGAGACGCGCGATCTGGGCGCGCGGCCCGGCATCGAGCACGTCCTCTGCTTCGAGAACAAGGGCGAGGTCGTCGGCGTCTCGAACCCGCACCCGCACGGCCAGATCTACGCCACCGGCTTCGTCTGGAAGACGATGGAGGTCGAGCTCGCCGCGTCGGCGCGGCACCTCGCCGCCACCGAACGCGGCCTGATGGAGGACATCATCCGCGCCGAGCAGGCCGGGGGCGGCCCGCGCATCCTCCACGAGGACGAGCGCGTCGTCGCGTTCATCCCCTATTTCGCGCGCTACGCCTACGAGGTCTACGTCGTCCCCAAGCGCCGGGTGCCGCACATCTGGGCGCTGGACGACGCCGAGGCAGCCGCGCTGGCGGCGGCGCTGTCCGCCGTCACGATCCGCCTCGACAACCTGTGGCGCATGTCGTTTCCGTACGTGATGGTGCTGCACCAGGCGCCGGCGCGCGCGTCGGCCGGCGACCCGTTCCACTTCTTCATCGCCTTCCACCCGCCCCTGCGGCGGCCGCACCTGCTCAAGTACCTGGCCGGCCCCGAGATCGGCGGCGGCAACTTTCTGTCGGACACCTCGCCCGAGGCGTCGGCCGCCGAGCTGAAGGCGCTGCCCGCCGTGCACTACGCCGCGACCGCACGATGATGGACGGCGAGCAGGAGCGAGACCTCGCATCCGCGCGCGCCTGGATCGCGTCGCGCCAGGACTTCTTCGACGCGCGACGCCCGGTGTTGATCGCGCGCGCGCCCGGGCGGCTCGACGTGATGGGCGGGATCGCGGACTACTCGGGATCGCTGGTGCTGGAGCTGCCGCTGGCGGTCGCGACCTGGGTCGCGGTGCAGACGCAAGAGCGAGCCGAGCTGGTCATCGAAAGCGCCGGCGCGGGCGGCGGGCGCGTCACCCTGCCCCTCGAAGAGATCGTACCGGCGCCGCCGCTGTCGTACGCCGAAGCGCGGGCGCGTCTGACGAGCGATCCCGTGGCGGCCTGGACCGCGTATGTCGCCGGCGCGCTCGTGGTCATGCAGCGCGAATACGATCGGCCGCTGCGAACGGGGGCGCGGGTTCTCGTTCGATCCGACGTGCCGATCGGCAAAGGTGTCGGCTCGTCGGCCGCGCTGGAGGTCGCCGCGTTCGAGGCGCTGGCGGCGCTCGCGGGCGCGACGTTGGATGACCTCGCGCTGGCGCTCGCCGCCCAGAGGGTCGAGAACCTGATCGTCGGCGCGCCCTGCGGCGTGATGGATCAGGTGACCGCGGCCTGCGGCCGTCGCGGCGAGCTGACGCGGATATTCTGCCAGCCCGCCCACCTCATGCCGCCGCTCGACGTGCCGCAGGGGCTGGAGCTCTACGGCATCGATTCGGGGATCCGCCACGCCGTCTCGGGGTCGGACTACGGCAGCGTGCGCGCTGCCGCCTTCATGGGTTATCGAATCGTCGCCGACGCCGCCGGGCTGACCGCGCGGGTGATCGCGCCAGGGCGGGTGGCGATCGACGACGTCCCGGGCTTCGGCGGCTACCTCGTCAACGTCTGGATCGGAGATTGGCGCGGCCGCTACCGTGACGCCGTCCCCGAACGGATGACGGGGCGGGAATTCCTCGCCCGCTTCGGCGGCTCGACCGACACCGCGACCACGATCGAAGAAGATCGCACTTATCCCGTGCGCGCGGCGGCCGAGTTTCCGATCCTCGAGAATGACCGGGCCCGGGTCTTCGCGTCCCGGCTCGAGCCAAGCGCCTCTCGCGGATGGGTGCGGGAGACGCTTGGCGATCTGATGTACCAGTCACACGCCGGCTATTCGGCCTGCGGGCTCGGATCGGACGGCACCGATCACCTCGTCGAGCTCTGCCGCGCCGCGGGCCCCGCGGCCGGAATCTACGGCGCGAAGATCACGGGCGGAGGCAGCGGCGGTACGGTCGCCGTCCTGGCGAAGGCGGGCAGTCGACCGGCGATCGAGGAGATCGCCCGCGCCTATCGACAGGAGAGCGGACGTGACGCGCAGATCTTCGCCGGGTCGTCATCGGGCTCGCGCGCCTTCGGCGTCCGCACGCTGGAACCGGGCTGACCCCAGCTACTCGAGCGACCGCCACCAGTCGGCGAAGCGGCGGATCCCCTCCTCCATGCTCACCTTGGGCGCGTAACCGAGCTCGCGGCCCGACAGCGTGACGTCGGCCAGCGTCCGCGTCATGTCGCCCGGCTGCTCGGGCAGCGTCTCGATGGTCGGCTTCATGGCGAGCGCCTTGGCGACCAGATCGACCAGCTGCTTCAGCGTCGTCGTCCGCGATCCGCCCAGGTTGTAGATCCGGTAGCCCGGCTTGGCGGCCCGCGGCTGATCGATCGCCGCCACGACGCCGTCGATGATGTCGTCGATGTACGTGTAGTCGCGCGACGTCGACCCGTCGCCGTAAAGCTGGATCGGCTTCGCCGCCGCCATCAGGCGCGCGAATTTGTGGATGGCGAGATCAGGCCGCTGGCGCGGGCCGAACACGGTGAAGAAACGGAGGCAGGTGATGTCGACCGCGTACAGATGATGGGCGGTGTACAGCATCAGCTCGTTCGCCCGCTTGGTCGCCGCGTAGGGCGACAGCGGCTTGAGGCAGGGATCGGACTCCTTGAACGGCGGCTGGCTGTCGCCCCCGTAGACGGACGACGACGACCCGAACACGAAGCGCGCCACGCCGTGGGCGCGCGAGGCGTCGAACACGCGCTGCGTCCCGACGACGTTGACGTCCGCGTAGCGCGCCGGCTCGGCCAGCGACGGGCGCACGCCCGCCAGCGCGGCCAGGTGCACGACCATCTCCGGGTGCTTCTCCGCGAACACGCGTTCCAGCGCGTGGTGGTCGCGGATGTCGCCCTCGACCAGCGAGAACCTGGGCTCGCTCCGCAGCCGCGCCAGGTTCTTCTCCTTCTCGGCGCGCGGGTAGAAGGTATCGAAGTTGTCGTAGCCGATCACGTCGTCGCCCCGCGCGCAGAGCCGCTCGCACAGGTGCGAGCCGATGAACCCGGCCGCCCCGGTCACGAAGATGAGCATCGCGCCGCAGCATACACCGGGAGAAGGTTGAGCCGCGCCTCCGCGCCGTGGCGACGTAACGTATGATTGCGATGGTGACCCGGGTATTCCTGACGGCGGCGATGCTGGCGGTGACCGCCGCGGCGTGCGGCGACGCGCGCCTCGTCGTGTACGACAAGCCGTCCGGCCTCACCTGCCCCAGCACCCCTCCGGCCAATTGCCCGACCAGCATGGTCGGCTACGCCGCGGTCGGAGGCGTGGACGCGGACGGGGGCGTCCTGCAGCCGACCAACGGCGGCAACGACACGACCACCCCGCCCGTCACGGTCACGAACGTCGCCGACCTGACGACGGAGCTGCAGCGGCCCGAGCCGCTCATCATCTTCCTCGACGGCATGCTGTCGCCGACGGCGACGATCAAGGTGACCACCGACAACAGCGCGCGCGGCGGCAACAAGACCCTCATCGGCGTCCGCGACAGCTCGGGCCTGACGGGCGCCGGCCTCAATCTTGGCCACGCCGACAACATCATCCTGCGCAACCTGAAGATCTCCAAGGTGTCGATCGGCGAGGGCGACGCGGTCACGCTGCTCGACTCACATCACATCTGGGTCGACCACTGCGACCTTTCGAGCGAGCGCGACAACCCGACCGCCAGTTACGACGGACTGGTCGATATCACGCACGGCTCTTCGTACGTCACCGTCTCGTGGACGCTGTTCCACGACCACAAGGACACCAGCCTCGTCGGCCACACCTCCGACCTGGCGCAGATGGCGGAAGATTCGGCGCTGTCGGTCACGTACCATCACAATCTGTTCTTCAACGTGAACTCGGGGCCCCGCGTCCGCTTCGGGAACGCGCACGTCTTCAGCAACCACTTCCAGACCGTGACCGCGTTCGGCGTCGCGTCCGAGAGCTTCGCGACCGTCCAGGTCGATCACAACGTGTTCGACGACGTGCCCGTTCCGATCACGACGATGTACCAGGACCCGAACCCGGGCACGATGGTCGAGATGAGCAACATCTTCCCCGCCGGGTTCACGCCCGACATCATGCGCCCGACGGATCCCGTGCCGCCGCCCTACTCGTTCATGTCGGACGCCGCCGACAGCGTCGCGACGATCGTCTGCACGTGCGCGGGAACCGGGAAGATCAACGTGGGCCAGTAGCCGCGCCGGGCGCGCGCAGCGCCAGCAGGAACTCGACGTTGCCCTTGCCGCCCGTGATCGGCGAGACCGTGTCGGCGCCCACCGCGTAGCCGAGCGCGGCGGCGGCCGCGCGCACCTCGGCCAGCGCGCGCGCGCGGGCCGCCTCGTCGCGGACGATCCCGCCCTTGCCGACGTCGGCGCGCCCGACCTCGAACTGCGGTTTGACCAGCGCGACGACCGGCGCGCCCCGTTTCGCGAGCGGCGGCAGCGCAGGCAGCACCAGCCGCAGCGAGATGAACGACACGTCGATCACGACGACGTCGGCGCGCTCGGGCAGAAGGTCGGGCGGCGCGAGCCGGATGTTCACGCGATCGAGCACGCGCACGCGCGGATCCGACGCCAGCTTCCAGTCCAGCTGTCCCTGCCCGACGTCGACGCAGTAGACGCACGCCGCGCCCCGCTGCAGGAGGCAGTCGGTGAAGCCGCCCGTCGACGCGCCGACGTCCAGCGCGACGGCGCCGCGCACGTCGACGGCGAACACGTCCAGCGCGTGCGCCAGCTTGACGCCGCCGCGCGACACGTACGGCATCGGCGCCGAACGCAGCCGCAGCTCGGCGCCCGCGTCGACCAGATCGCCCGCCTTTTCGATCGGGCGATCGCCGGCCAGCACCTCGCCGGCCAGGATCAGCGCGCGCGCCTTTTCGCGCGACGGCGCCAGGCCCTGATCGACCAGCGCGAGATCCGCGCGCACCCGTTTGGCCATCGGCCGCCGAGGATACACGTGCGGCGCGACTCGGGGTGCACCCCGAGGTGGCGTTGACGTCCGTGGCTGAGTTGCTACTTTCCGGGCCGCGCCTGTCAGGCGCTCTCGCAAAAAGGAGCAAACAATGAAGATCTCGTTAGCAGTCGTCGCGGCGCTCGTGTCGGCCGGCGCGGGAACGGCGTACGCCGCGCCATTTTCGCTGACCAGCACCGACATCAAGGCCGGCGCCGCCATCCCGCAGAAGAACGCCGGCAACATCATGGGCTGCACCGGCGAGGGCAAGTCACCCGCGCTGGAATGGAAGAACCCGCCCAAGGACACGAAGAGCTTCGCGCTGATGGTCCACGATCCTGATGCGCCGACCGGCGGCTCCGGCTTCTGGCACTGGATCGTCTACAACATCCCGGCCGACGCGACGTCGATTCCGGGCGGCGGACCTCTGCCCAAGGGCGCCGTCGAAGGCAACACCGACATGGGCAAGCCCGGCTACATCGGACCGTGCCCGCCGCCCGGCACGAAGCACCACTACAACTTCATGCTGTACCCGCTGAAGGTCGATAAGCTCGAGATCCCGCCGGGCGCGACCGCGGCGTTCGTCGGCTTCAACGCCAACATGAACAGCATCGGCAAGCCCGCCAAGCTGACCGCGACCTACCAGCGCCCCAAGGAGGCCGCCCCCGCCAAGGCCGCCGCCGAGAAGCCGGCGGGCGAGAAACCCGCCCCCGCCAAGGAG
>DATFXS010000063.1:0-17620 GCA_035315605.1 Polyangia bacterium | reverse complement strand
CCCGCCATGCTTCACGACGTTCGACAGCACCAGCGTCCAGGTCGGCGACTCGTCGGCGGGCACCTGCCAGGTCACCGTCCAGCTCGCGAACGGTGACAGCTACGGCTTCTCCGTCCAGTTCCTCGTGACGAGGCTCGCCGGCGCCTGCGCCTGCAACGGGGCTGTCGCCGTCGACGCTTCCGCGCCCGAACAGCTGGATGCGGGCGCCGGCGACTGACATCCTGCTGGCGATGGCGAACCGAAAGGCACGGCGCGACCGCCCGGCCCGCGTGACCCGCTACGCGCCGGCGTCGCGCCTGCACGGCCTGCGCGCGCTGCTCGACGGCCCGGAGGGCGTGTCGATCTACGACGTCGCAGAGCGCTTCCGCGTGAACCCACGCACCGCGCTCCGTTACATCCAGGCCCTGCAGCGCGCCGGCGAGCCCCTGTACGAGGAGCTGTCCGGCAAGCGCAAGGTCTGGCGCCTGATGCCGACCGCCCGCCGCCAGTCGATCACGCTGACGACCGCCCAGATGGTGGCGCTGTATTTGTCGCGCCGCGTGTTCGACTTCCTGGCCGGCACCGGCTTCAAGGAGGACCTGGACGACGTCTTCGCCAAGCTGGAGGCGACGCTGCGCCGCAAGGACTTCGCGGCCGCGCGCAACCTGGACCGCAAGGTGTTCGACGTCAACGAGGCGCGGCATCTATACGAGGGCCGCATCGAGGACGTGAACGACATCATGACCGCCCTTTTGCGTGAGGAGCGCCTGAAGGTGACCCACGAGGGCCTCGGCGGCGGCCGCAAGACGTTCGTGCTCGAGCCGTACACGCTGCTCGTCTACAAGAAGGGCCTTTACCTGGCCGGCCGCAGCGAAGGCCACGGCGGCGACATCCGCACCTTCGCCCTCGACGGCTTCCGCGCGGTCGAGTGGCTGCGCGGCCAGAAGTTCGAATACCCGCCGGACTATCGCCCCGAACAGATCACCGAGGGCGCCTTCGGTCTGATCCGCGGCAAGGAGACGACACGCGTCCGGATCTGGTTCGACGAAAAGGTCGCCCGCTACGTCCAGCGACGAATGTGGCATCCGACGCAGAAGTTCCGGAAGGCGGCGCGCGGTGGCATCGAGATGACGATGGACGTGCGCGGGACGACGGAGATCGTCAGCTGGGTGCTCGGGTTCGGGGACAAGGCGCGGGTGGTGGCGCCGGAAGGGCTGCGTATCGCCGTCCTCGAAGAGGTGACGAGAGCGGCGGACCGCACCTCCGCGCCGCGCCCTTAGAGCGAGCCGCCTACTGATCGTGGTCGGCGACGACGATCCGGAGGTGCTTCATCACCCGGGTCGCCTCCGCGACTTCCGGCCCGAGCGCGTCGCCGATCGACCGGACGTCCTGATCGCGAACGACCTCGAAACCGTTCCCAGCCAGCAGCCTCTGCATCGTCTCGGGCGTGTGCACGGACCGAAGCGGCTCGCCGAGGCGGCGAACGAACAATGCGACGACGGCCAGCAACAGCGCCGGGCTGTGATAGGCGACGACCAGGCGGCTGCCGGCCGCCGATCGTTGCCGGACGACGGCCAGGGTCGCGTCGATCTCGGACGCGGTCAGGTACATGACGACGCCCTCCCAGATCCAGACTGTCGGACGGGCGGCGTCGTGACCTGCGTGGGCGAGCGCCGCCGCGAGGTCGTCGCGCGTGAAGTCGACGGGCACGAAACGGATGTCGCGGGCGGCGGGCGTCAGCGCGGCCGCCCGCGCCCGTTTCTCGCGCTGCGTGTCCGGGTGATCGACCTCGAACACGACCGTGTCGCCCAGCTCCGCCATCCGCCAGGCGCGACCATCCAGCCCGGCGCCGAGGATCACCAGCTGCGGCGCGGGACGCTCGCGGATGGCGCCGTCGATCGCCACCGTACGCGCCACCATCATCTTCGAGCGCCGGTCCATGAACACGTGGCCGAAGCGTCCGCGGAGCCCGCGGGGCGGTCCGGCGCGGAAGCGTTCGACGCTGGCGCGCGCCTCCTCGGGCAACAGCGCCATCGCCGTCGGATCGGCGAACCCCGCGGCTGACGTCGTGCCGTGCGCGATGGCGCGGCCGACGGCCACGAACACCGAGGTCTGGCTTTCGCGCCCGCGCTGCATCCAAGAATTATCCCCCACGCCGCGCCGTCTCGCCCGCGCGCGAGGACGAGTCGCCGTGACCCGCGTTACGGCGCGCGGTAGAGCGCCGGGAACATCTGGCGCAGGTGCGCCACCTTCGGCGCGTCGTTGATCATGATGTAGGGATTGTCCGGGTGAAGGGCCGCGTAGTTCTGGTGGTAGAACTCCGCCGGGTAGAACGCCTGCAGCGGCGCGACCTCCGTCGCGATCGGGCGCGGGAACGCCTTCGCTTTGTCGAGCTGGGCGATGTACGCATCGACGACGCGCTTCTGCGCCGGGCCGCTGACGAAGATCGCGGAACGGTACTGCGTCCCGCTGTCGGGGCCCTGGCGGTTGACCTCGGTGGGATCGTGCGCGACCGAGAAGAAGACCTGCAGCAGCTGGCCGAGCGACACCTCGGCCGGATCGAACGTCACGCGCACGGATTCGGCGTGGCCGGTGTCGCCTTCGCTGACGAGCTGGTAGTGCGCGGTCGCGGCCGAGCCGCCCGCGTAGCCGGACGTCGCCTCGACGACGCCCTTGACGTGGCGGAACACCGCCTCGACGCCCCAGAAGCAGCCACCGGCCACCACGACCGTTTGGCGGCCCGGCGCGGCGGCGCGCGGAACGTCGACCGCCGGCGCCGGCAGCGCCACGGCCGAGCCGCCGCCCGCGCGCGCGTAGAACCAGTAAAGCGCGACCGCTGCCAGGGCGGCCGCCGGAATGACCTTGCGAATCGTCGCCATCGTCGAATCCTCCGATAACGATTACGCCGGCCGCCGTCCAGAGGTTACGGCCGTCGGGTTGTCTGTCATGCTCTGCCGTCGTGAAACGGCCCGTCCATCACCTGGTTTTCTTGGCGCGCCACGGCGAGACCGCCTGGAACCGGGCGGGCCGCTGGCAGGGCAAGACGGACATTCCGCTGTCCGACGAGGGACGCGCGCAGGCGCGCGCGCTGGGCACGGACCTGCGCGGCCGCGGGATCGTCCAGATCCACGCCAGCGATCTTTCGCGCGCGACCGAGACGGCGGCGATCGTCGCGGGGGTGCTGGGCATCGCCGCCTTCAACCGCGACGTCCGCCTGCGCGAGCGCGGCTTCGGCTGCTTCGAAGGTTTCACGCGCGAGGAATGCGCCGAGCGCCACCCCGCCGCGTGGGCGCGCTACCTCGCGGACCGGCGCGCCACCCCGCCCGGCGGCGAGCCGCAGCCCGAGGTGGCGGCGCGGGTCGTCGCCGCCCTGACGGACATCGCGCGCGCGCCGCGTGCCGCCGGCGAGGCGACGCTGGTGGTCTCCCACGGCGGCACGATCCGGACCTTCATCCACGAAGTGACCGGTCGGGCGCCGCCGCCGCTCGAGAACGGCGCCCTTTTCTTGGCCCGCTGGACCGGCGATGGGTTCGTTACGGTCGAGCGGGTGTAGCTCGCCGTTTGCCCTCGCCCCGCGAAGCGGGGAGAGGGTAAGGGTGAGGGGCCGTCCTCAGGCGACGTCGCCGCCGTCATACAGCCAGCGCAGCGCCGCCTCGTCGGTCAGGATCTTCGAACCGACCGCGTAGAGGTGCTTGGCGATCTCCTCGGTCATGCCGTCGTCACGGCTGGCGCCCACCTTGCCCTTTCGCATCATCCCGCCGTGTTCGAGGAGGCGCACCGGCACGTGGGGAAGCGTGTCGAACTTGTCCTCGTGTTTCTTCATCCAGTCGAAGGACGTGTACTCGTTGATGCGCGCCCACTCGGCGGCGCTGCGCGTGATGCCGAGAAAGTCAGCGACCTTGCGGGTGGCCCCGGGAAGATCGCGCTTCATGTCCGCGAAGTGCATCAGCAGCACGTTCTTTTCGTGGCGCAGCGGCCACCACGCCGCCGCGAAACCGAACAGCATGCCCTGCATGGCGCGCGCGTCGAATACCTCCCGATAGAACGTGGGGAAATCCGGCCGCGTCATCGCCGCCCTGGGCACCTTCCACAGATCGAAGAAGGCGTCGGTGTGCTGGTCGAGGAAGATCTTGAACGAGACGACCGACTCCTCCGGGTTGCGCGCGGCCACCACATACCGGACGTCCTTGCCGGTGCCCGCCTTGATGAACGGCAACTGAGGCGGCGCCGCGTGCGACTTGATGGCGCGGCGCCGATCGGTCGGCATCGCCTCGATGCGATCCAGCTTCACCTGCGGCGACTGCCCGGGCCACTCGACCAGCTCCGGCCACGGCACCACGCTGTAGATGCTGTCGAACTCCCCGTCCCCACCGGTCAGCAGCTGGTGGACGATGTTCATCATCCAGTTGGTGCCGCTCTTGACGGGGACCGAGATCCAGACGTCGCCGTCACGCGCGACGACACCCTGCCCCGTCCCTGGATTCAGCCATGGTGGTCCAGCCATCGTCGCGCGATGATATCCGATCTGCTGACGAGCGATCGCGATCAGGTGACGATCTGAAGCTGCCGCCGGTACTCCGACACCAGCGGGTGCTGCGCCCCCAGGTGATCGAAGATCGCCAGCATCGCTCGCCGCGCGCCGTCATCGCGGAACTTGCGACTGCGCTTGACCAGCTCCAGCAGCTCGGCGAGGGCCGGCTCCCACTGCAGCGCGGCAGCGTGCGCGCTGGCCAGCGCGAATCGCGCCTCCAGGTTGTCGGGATCTTGAGCGATGGCCGCGGTGGCCGCGTCGCGGCCCCCGAACGCGGCGGCGTCGCGCGCGAAGGCCATGCGGCGGCGGGTCGCGTCCGCGGCGTCGGCCTGCGGGCCGCGCGGATCGACGGAGGCAAGCGCCGCCTCGGCGTCGTCGGCGCGTCCGGCGTCCAGCAGCAGCTCCGCCAGACCGACGGCCGCGGCGTCGCGCACCTCGGCGTCGGCCAACATCGCGCGGAAAGCGGTCTCGGCCCCGGCGCGATCGCCCTTCACCGCCAGCGCCGCGGCGTCGGCGAGCGCCTGCTTTCCCGGTGACGGCGCCAGCTCCGCCAGCCAGCGGCGCAGAAAATCCACCGGCTGCGCGCCGACAAACTCGCGGACCACCTCGCCGCCACGGAACGCCTTCACCGCCGGGATCCCGCGGATGTCGTAGCGCGCCGCCAGCTCCGGGTTCTTGTCCGTGTCGACCTTCGCGAGCTCGACCCGCCCGCCCAGCGCCGCCACCTCACGCTCGAGAATCGGCCCGAGCACGCGGCACGGCCCGCACCACGCCGCCCAGAAGTCGACGACGACGGGGACGGTGCGCGAGCGGGCGATGACGTCCGTGTCGAAGGCGGACTCGTTCACGTCTTTGATGGCGGTGGGCATGCGGCAAACTTATTGCCGCTCGGCCGCGAGCGCTATGAGGTCACGGAACCTAGCGCTCGCCCTGCAAGGCGAGCGGGAACTCCGTCTCGTACGGCGCCGGCGACGTCGGGAACGTCCACTTCGACACCGCCGCCTTCAGGCACGGCGACAGGACGCGAAACGCGGCCGGGGCCTTGATGCTGACGCTGTCGACGTGGCCCGACGGGCGGACCGAGGCGCGCACCGTCACGTTGCCGCGCACCAGGCTGGCGTCGCGAACGAGCGCGCGCTGGTAGCACACCTGCAAGCCGGGGCTGCCGTCCCGGATCACGCGCGTGAGGTCCGCCTGCTTGCGCGCGGAGATCTCCGGCTGTTCAGCCGGTTCGGCGGCGGCGGCGGCCGGCGCTGGCGCGACGGCAGCGGCGGGCTCGGGCTCGGGCGGCGCCGCCTCGGGGGGCGGCGGCTCGGCGAGCGCGACCGGCGCCACCGCCCGGTGGGCGGGCCGCCGCGACATGTTCCACATCAGAGCGATCGCGGCGCACACGGCGAGAAACAGCACCACCAGAACGCCGGGCGACCTGCTCCATTCCAGACGAGCTCCCGCCATATCGCCCCCCTCTACGGCCGATCCTAGTGGCGGCGATCCGGTTGGCCAGGGTCCGCACCGGTCGGGCTCGGTCAGAATGCCGGTCGTTGTCGCGAGCTCGAGCGATCCGAGCCCGACCTTGTCGTCCAGCTCAAGTTCGCTTGCGGCGCGGCGGGGCGTCCCGGTCGGCGAGGTACTTCTTGACGGCCGTGTGGACGGCTCCGTTTATCTCCAGCAGGAGATAGCCGTAGATGAAGAGGGCGCCGGCGACCGGCACGATCCACGTGCGCCAGTCCTGTAGGCGCGGGTGGGGCGACAGCCGGGCGCTGGCGGCGATCGCGCCGATCACCACCCCGGCGATGACGATCAGCAGTCGCAAACCGTAGACCCGCCCGTGCTGCTTCAGGGCGGCCCGAAGTATGGCCTGGCGCTCGTCGCGCGGGCGCCCCGCCAGGCTCGGATAGCTGTTGATGCTCCAGTGCACCGCGGATTGAGATACCATCGAGTCGTGCGTACTGCTCGTCTTGCTTTTGTCCTGGGTACCAGTTTGTTCGCGATCGCGGGCTGCGGCAGCGGGAAGAGCGGCGGAAGCGGCGCGGCCGGAACGGGAGGGGCGGCCGCGGGCGCGGCCGGTACCGGCATGGGAACGGCCGGCACCGGCGGCGGTACGGGTGGCGGCGCGGGCACGGGCGGCAGCGTATCGACCGCCGGCACGACCGGCACCGGCGGAACGACCGGCGGTGGCGGGCGCGGCGGAGCGGCGGGCAGCGCGGGCGCGTCCGGCACCGGCGGGACCTCCGGCACCGCGGGCACGACCGGCACCGCGGGCACGACCGGCACGGGCGGCAGCACCGGCACCGGCGGCGGCGCCGGCGGACCGCCGGTCAGCAAGTACATCGTCGTCGATCAGTTCGGCTACCTGCCGGACCTCGAGAAGATCGCCGTCATCCGCGATCCGCAGACCGGCTTCGACGCCTCCGAATCGTTCACGCCGGGCGCGACGTACGCGCTCGTGAACGCGTCGACCGGCGCGCGCGTCATGATGGCCGCGCCGTCGACCTGGAACGGCGGCGCGACCGACACGTCGTCGGGCGACAAGGCGTGGTGGTTCACGTTCACCTCGGTCACGACGGCGGGCGACTACTACGTGCTGGACATCGATCGCAACGTGCGGTCCTACACCTTCACGATCGGCGACCAGGTGTACCGCGACGTCCTCAAGCAGGCGGTGCGCATGCTCTTCTATCAGCGCGCCGGCCAGGTCAAGGACGCCGCGCACGCGGGCGCGGGCTGGACCGACGCGGCCAGCTTCACGGGCGCGCTGCAGGACGGCCACGTCCGCCTGTTCAGCGACAAGAACAACGCCGCCACCGAGCGCGACCTGCACGGCGGCTGGTACGACGCCGGCGATCTCAACAAGTACACCAGCTGGACGGCGACCTACGTCGAAGGGCTGCTGCGCGCCTACGCCGAGAACCCGACCATCTGGACGGACGATTACAACATTCCTGAATCCGGCAACGGCATCCCGGACGTGCTCGATGAAGCGCGGTGGGGCCTCGACTACCTGACGCGCATGCAGAATTCGGACGGCTCGGTGCTGAGCATCGTCGGCGAGCCGTCGGCCAGCCCGCCGTCGGCGGCGACCGGCCAGAGCCTGTACGGCCCGGCGAACACGTCGGCGACGCTGGCGACCGCCGCGGCGTTCGCGGCCGCCGCCCGCATCTTGAAGCTGCCCAACATCGCGGCGCTGAACACCACCGCCGCCGACGCGCTGACGCGCGCCCAGAACGCCTGGACCTGGGCGGTCGCCAACCCGAACGTGCAGTTCAAGAACAACGACACCGCGTCCGGATCCAGCGGGCTCGGGTCCGGCCAGCAGGAGACCGACGACTACGGCCGCCTCGTCTACAAGCTGGACGCGGCCGCGCAGCTCTTCGCGGTCACGGGCGACGCCACCTACAAGACGTTCTTCGACGCGAACTACCAGCAGCTGCACCTGATCACGCAGAGCTACGTGTCGCCGTGGGATGTGTCGGGGCAGGACGCGGCGCTCGACTACGCGGACGCCGCGGGCGCGACGGCGGCGACGGTCACCGCGATCAAGAACACCTATCTCGCCGGCGCCAAGGGGAGCGGCAACCTCGGCGCGATCACCGGCAACAAGGATCCGTACCTCGCGTACATGCAGGACTACGTCTGGGGGTCGAACTCGACCAAGTCGCAGGTCGGCAATCTGTTCGCGGCGGTCGTCAGCCACAAGCTGGACGCGACGTCGAACGCGGACATGGCCCGGGCGGCGTCGCGCTACATCCACTACATCCACGGCACGAACCCGCTGTCGCTGGTCTACCTGACGAACATGTACGACCACGGCGCCGAGAACTGCGCCAACGAGATCTTCCACACCTGGTTCGCCGACGGCAGCGCGCTGTGGGATCGCGTCGGCACGTCGACCTACGGCCCGCCGCCCGGCTACATGCCTGGCGGCGCGAACCCCGGTTACGACTGGGATGCCTGCTGTCCGTCCGGGTGCGGCGGCACCGCCAACAACGCGGTCTGCACGTCGATGTCGATCTCGCCGCCCAAGGGCCAGCCGCAGCAGAAGTCGTACAAGGACTTCAACACGGCCTGGCCGCTGGATTCGTGGAGCGTCACCGAGCCCGACGACGGCTACCAGGTCGCGTACATCCGACTGCTGTCGAAGTTCGTGCGCTAGCGCCAGCGCACAGACGCAACCGGGGTTTCATGGGCTGGCAGCGCCCGCATCGGGCATGGGTGGGCCCGGGTCAGCGTCGGACGCGAGGCGGAAGACGCCACCGGTGGTTGCGACGAGCAGCCGCCCCTGCTTGTCGGTCGCAGACGCCCTGACGTTCGGATTCGGCAACGGGTTCGGCATCGGGCCCCAGGTCGCGGAATCGTCGACGCTCGCGTAGGTCTCCAGCGGCGCGCCGTAGTTCACGCCGGGCGCGTAGCCGGGCCCGACCACGAAAAGACGGCCGGCGCCGTCCTGCGCGATCCAGTCCGGACGACTCGGCAAGACGCCATGCGCGGGGAGGAGCTGCACCGTATCGCCTTCGTCCGAGGTGATATCGATGCCGGCGAAGGGGTCGAGGAACAGCAGCCGGCCGTCGGGCTCCTCGATGAGCGGCAGCGGAAGCGAGCGCGGCAGTGTCTGCCAGGTCGCGCCCCGGTCGGTCGAGCGGAAGGTCGTGTTGAGACCCTGCACCTGCGCCTGAGCGAGAAGGTGGCCGTTGCCTAAGGTCTGGAGATACTCCATGCTGAGGCTGCCGGGTAAGAGCTGGAAGGTGAGACCGCCGTCGTCGGAGCGCGCGACACCATTCCCGACGGCGGCGTTGCCAACGGCATAGACGGTGGCGCCGACGGTCGCGAGCGCGGTCGCCACAAACGCCGACTGGGGTGGCGTCACGGCCGGCAGCGCGACGCCGTGCCAGGTGACGCCGTGGTCGTCGCTCCGTCCGAGCGGAAGGGTGCCGGGCGCGCCGCTGATGCCCGCGCACTCCAGCGCGCCGGCGGCGGTCACGATGCAGGAGCTCGCGTTGAACGGCGCCGCCAAAGTCTGCCAGGTCCAGCCCCCGTCAATCGAGCGCTGCAGAGCGCTGCCGCTGACCGCCTCGTAGCTCATGAGGTAGATGTCGCCGCTCGCCCCGAGCGCCGTCGACGTGGTGTCGACGAACATTCCGTAGACGAAGCCCGTAATCGCGCCGGTCGCGGGGCTCCCGCTCGCAGCCTGCCAGTGCTGGCCGCGGTCGTATGACTTGTAGACGCCGTCCGAACAGGCGGCGAACAACTTGTCTCCGCGCGCGGTGTACGGACCGCCGCAGCTGGGTTCGGACGCGCCCAGCGTCGGGGGCCGCTGGATGAGCGTGAAGGTGGCGCCGCCGTCGTCGGACCGGGCGATCATCGCCCCCGACGCGATGTACAGGAGACCCGTGTCGCTGACCGCGAGAATCGTGGCGCCGGCGCGCCCCAGGGCCGTCCAGGTCGCGCCCGCGTCGGTTGACTTGACCAGCACGGGCTGGTCGAGGTTATTGGTCGTCGTGTGCGCATTGGCGTAGCAGGTGTTGACGCCGTCGCAGCGAAGCTGGGCGCTGAGGCCGAAGCCGTCGTCGATCCCCTGCACGGCATTGAAGGTCACGCCCTTGTCGATCGATCTCACGACGCCGCTGTCGCCGGCACGCAAGATGACGGACCCCGCGCTCAGAACTTCGATGCTGCTGATGCCGAGGCTGGCGAACTGCCCCGGGGCGAACGTCTTGCCGCCGTCGATCGAGGAGTAGAACATGTTGCCGCCGTAGTTCGACGCCACCATTACCAGATCACCCTGGGCGCCGATGACGCTCACCTGCCCCTGGCCGGCGGGCGGCGTCACTTGCTGCCAGGTCGCACCGCGATCGACACTTCGAAGCAGGCCCGCCGTCCCCGCGTAGATCGTGGTGCCGGCCGCGGCCAGGCCCGCCACGTGGAAGTCGTAGATGCCGCGGTTCGCGGGATGCCAGGAGCCGCCTTCGTCGGTCGACGTGAATATCCCGGCGCCCGGAGCGCCGCTGACGCTGCCCCCGCCGGCGTAAAGCACGCCGTCACCGTCGACAGCGATCGCGGTGATGCCGATGCCGAGCGGGGCGGGGAGGACGACCCAGTGGTACGGCGAGAGGGGATCGGGGGCAGCGTCGCCCCTATCGGCGTTGCCGTCCGTCGGCACGTCGGAGGTACCGCTCGCGTCGCCGACCTCCGCAGCGACATCGGCGACGGCGTCGCCGTTCCCGTCCACCGGAGCGTCGAGAGCAACGTCAGGCGACGCGTCGGCCAGGGGCGTGTCGAATACAGCGTCGTGCCCGGCGTCGCCCAGCCCGTCGGGCGATGCTTCCATCCCGACGTCGGTCGGCGCTGGCGCATCGCCACGCGCATCTCGGGCTGCGCCCGCGTCGGTGCGCGCATCGGCCGATCCAGACGGGCTCGAGCCGCACGCGGCGGCGGAGATGACGGCGACCAACAAGGCAGCGCGGCAACCAGCAACCAAGGAACACCGCCCCGCCTCGCTCAGCACGTCTCCAGGATGCCCTGCCCTTCGCCAAAACACAAAGCGGTCGCGCGTTCGGACGAGGCCGCTTCAGGCGGTCGCTGACGGTCACTGACGCTGCTGACGCCCGCGCCTCCAGACCGGCGCGCCCTCGCCGCGCGCCCGCCCATCTCGCGGCTGGCCCGCTCGTTGCTGTGTGGGCCGTCCGGAACCCACGAGGAGACCACGATGAAAATTTCCAGCAAGACTCTGATGGTTCTTTCGATCGCGCTCGGACTTGCCGCCTGCAACCCCGACGATCCGATGACCGGGCACGTCGTCACGGGCAGCGGCGGGACGGGCGGCGCCGTGAAGGAGGGGACCGGCGGCAGCGCCGGCACCGGCGGCGCCGCGCAGAAGACTGGCCCGGCCGCGTTCCTCGGCACCTGGCGGTACCAGCCGAACTCGAAGACCAGCGTCAGCTGCGCCGACGGTACCGCGTTCGATGCGTTTTCCGACGGCACCGAGACCGAGACGTTCACGGCGGGGACGCAAGCGAGCGAGGTCGTCGCCACCGACGACGGCGGCTGTTCCGCCAGCTGCTCGATCACCAACATCAGCGCGAGCTGCGCCGCCGAGCTCTGTAACGGCGTCACGCTCACATCCGACGTCTACACGCGGGTCGGCGACCAGCTGCACGAGAACGTGATCGGCTCGGCCCAGCTGGAAGACGGCACGCTCTGCACGTTCACCGCGACGGACAACGTCCTGGACCTCGTGCCGTAGTCGCGCCAGGACCGCGCGCCATCGAATTTGCGACATCGGGACGGCCGCCGTTGCCCGCGAGGGCGCGGCGGCCGTTTCGCATTGGTGGCCGGCATTCGGCCACCCGTCCGGACGCCGTCAGAGCTGGCGTCAGCCGCTGACGATCGCCGTCGGCACCGTCGCGGCGAGCGGCAAAAACCCCGCGAGTCTCGCGCACTTCGCGGCCCGATCGCCGGGCACGACCGTTGCTGAAAGGGCCCGCGAGCCGGTCGACGAACTTCCCGACGGTCGGGAGAGCCATCCGGCGAAAGGGAAGGACACCATGCGTTCATTCGATTCGCTCAAGAAAATTTCTTTGGTCGCCGCCGCGCTGGCGCTGTTCGCCGCGCTCGGCGGCTGTGACGACAACAACGACGGCGCGAGCTCGCGCATCGCGCCGCCGGAGCAGACGACGAAGGTCGGCGAGGCGACGCTGTTGCCGCCGACGTTCACCGAGCAGCAGTGCACCGACCTCGTGTCGTCGTTCCCGGGCTGGGCCAGCGTCCAGCCGATGCCGGAATACGACGCGCAGGGACGGCCGACGCTGTTCTACGCGGTCATCCCGATCACCGCCGCGAGCCAGCTGGACGACCTCGCCCTGATCGGCGTCGACGTCCAGCCCGAACCGATCTTCGTCAAGGTCGACCCGAACGCGCCCAGCGACCCCAGCGTCACGCAGAAATCGACCTGCGGGAAGTACGAGATCCACTGGGCGCTGGTGCCCGGTCCGATGTTCAACGCCATCAAGACGGCGACGCTGCAGGAGAGCGACACGATCGTCGACGCGATCGTCGTCCAGCCCGTGCCGGACGTCTTCGCCGACACGTCGATCACCTACCAGGGCGTGCACCCGGCCTCTTACAAGGCGCTCAGCGACGCCGGGTACCTGTACATGGGCCAGAACGCGCCGCCGCCCAACGACGCCGCCGTGGCGTGGTCGCTGTCGGGCGCCTGGCACGCCGTCACCGGCGCCGTGTCGTCGACCTGGAAGAAGGTCGTCCGGACGGCCGCCGGCCTGACCCACGAGATCCCCGACCTGATCGAGCGCGGCATCGGCTGGCTCGACTGCCGCGTCCAGGGGTGCGTGAACCTGCGGGTCAACCTGGACATCCGCAACACCGATTCGAACTTCGGCGGCAGCATCGGCAAGCCCGGCCAGGCGGACACCTCCACGCGGATGGTCCGCGCCTGGGGCAGCGGCAAGGGCAACCAGATGCAGCTGCCGGGCGTGACGATCGCGGCCGTCCAGCAGCTGGTCGGCGTCGACGGCTACGGCATCAACATGCGCTTCGAGGGCACCACCAACTCGCAGAGCTCGGCCGGCATGGAGATCCGGAAGGGCAAGGCGACCCGCCTCTGCATGGTGATGGAGAACGACGCCGCCACGCTGAACGACTACTTCACGCGCACCGAGATCTGCGGCCTGGAAGCGGGCGCGAACCACGCCAACGTCTTCCAGTCCGATTCGACGGTGAACGTGAAGGTCCAGAACAACTACGTCAACCTGCTGGCGCAGTTCATCGACAGCCGCGCCTACCTGCACGACGTCGTCGGCTACACGCCGCGCAAGCTGTCCGCGCTGGTGGGATCGATCGCGAACACGATCGGCAAGGTGACCCACGGACGGGCGATGACGCCGTGCCTCGACTTCCCGAACGTGGCGATCGACGGTCTCGACGGCGCGCTGATCGCCGCGGCGTCGGCGGTCCCGGGGGTCGGGACGGCGCTGGCGGCGGTGATCGCCGCGGCCGAGGTCGCGATCGAGGTCGACATGTGGCTGCCTGACGACGGCGGCAACCTGTCGGGCCGCGGCATCCCGACGCACGAGTACGGCCACTTCGCGATGTGCTCGCTGCTGTACGACGAGGACTGGACCGCGATGGTCGACATCCCGTCGCTGATGATCCAGCGGATCTCGGAAGGGACCTACATGGATTTCAACGACCAGACCTCTTACATCATGGAGGGCTGGGCGGACTTCTTTCTCGGCCAGGTCGCGAGCGGCGGCAACTACTTCAGCTTCCTGAACGAGCTCGCCAGCAGCGGCGTGGTCCAGTACTGCGACGGCACGCGCAGCGACTGCATGGACTGGAACTACGTCGAGGACACCGATCATACCGACGACGGCTTCGGCAGCGGCGACAACGGCTTCCACAACCAGGTGCGTCGGATCGCGACCACGCTGTTCGACGCGTTCGACGGCCAGACCGGCGGCGGCAATCTCCCGTCGCAGGGCGACTTCTGGACGGCCGGCGCGAAGGGCAGCGGCCTCGCCATCGTCCCATCCGCCGCGCACAACGGCGACGCCGGTGACGAGGTGATCGCGCTGCCCGGCGCGGCGCTGCGCACCTTCATCCACAACTGGACGCACAGGGGCTGGCTGACCGACCCGACGACCTGGGCGGTGGACGAATATCAGTTCTTCGGCGCGCTCAACCAGACGATCCGCGGCGCGGACAGCCCGAAGCGGCCCGGTACTAAGTACAGCTGGTGCGACGCCTGCGAGATGTTCGGGCAGCACGACGGTCTGTCTTGCTCGGAGGTCGGCTTCGGCCAGTCGGGCGGCACGTGCACCGACCCGAGCAGCGGGAATCCGAAGCAGCCGACGATGTCGTGGGCGCAGAAGGTCGACGTCTGCGTCAAGAGCCCGACGCTCCCGGGCTTCATCGGCGCGCCACCTGCGGGCAGTGACCCGACCAGCGCCTGCAGCTTCACGGGTTGCCCGACGCGCTCGATCCTGGTCGGCCAGATCGGCGACCCGGGCGCCTCGTGCATGGCCTGCGGCCCGCGTCAGGTGGCGACGGGCGTGCATCCCTGCACGACCGGCATGTGCGCCACCGCGAGCTCCAGCGCCACGACCTGCGTCGACTGCGGCGCCGATCAGATCGTGGGCGGGGCCGACGGCAACACCTGCGTCTCGTGCCCGGCCTTCCAGGTGCCGAGCGCGGACGCCAAGAGCTGCCTCGCCTGCGGCGCGCACCAGGTCGCGCAGAACGGCGTCTGCGTCGCCTGCCCGGTCACCGAGGTCGCGATGCCGGACAACACCTGCCAGACCTGCCCGGCCGGTCAGGTGCCGATGAGCAACAACCCGGTGGCCGGCACCAACCTGAGCACGCCTGTCGCCGACACCTGCATCCCGGCCGCGGAGTGCACCTGCACGGGAAGCACTTGCCGCACGCTGAACAAGGTCGGCATCTGCGTGAACGTCATCGGTTAGTCGAACCAATGTAGGCGGGCGCCGTCCATCGAGGCGGCGCCCGCTTTTTCCCTTCAGTCGGCACGTGCTTTGCTGCGGAGGACAGTCATCATGAAATCCTTTCTTAGAATCCTGAAGCTGTCGGCCCACGCGGCCGCCCTCGCGTTCTGCGCGTTCTGGCTGGTCGCCACCAGCGCGGCCACCGGTCCCGCGCGGCAATGCTTCACCGGTCTCGCGAACCCGACGAAGATCTCCGTCTATCTCGGTACGCCGGCGGCGGATCAGGCGACCTCACAGGTCGGGGCGCCGAGCTGCGGAGGGATCGACGGCCTGGTGCCGGGCGCGACGCTGATCTTCAGCCTCAATCAGGGTCCGCGCCCGCAGAACGTCAACTCCACCGTCTGCTGGAGCTATGACACGCAGGCGATCGACGGTGTCAGCGGCCTGCAGCTGACGCCGATGAACCGTTCGTACGCGCAGGGCCTGACCGAGGCGGTTGGCACGTTCACGTCGCCGACGATGTCCGGGTGCGAGGGCTCGTGGCAGCTGGAATTGGGGCCCGACATGATCCCCGACCAGCCCATCTCCCTCACGAGCAACGGATGGGTGCTCAAGCGCACCATGGACATCTCGGACGCGCAGGCCTGCGGCGCCACCTTCACCGGCACGGGATTGATCGGCTGCGGCGACTGGTTCCCCGTCGTCAACATCTGGGAAGGGACCCCCTGATGGCTGGTGAATCTTCATCAGCGCGGGTGTCGGGCCGCCACCACCGGTCGTCGATCGGCACGCGCCCGCGCTCGGGCGAGTTCTTCGCGCCGCTGCCGCTGGCGGCGCTGGCGCTGATCGTCGTCAACGACGTCTGGCTGAAGCCGGCGTTCCATTCGGCGCTGACGGGCAAGCTGTCGGACATCGCGCTCTGCTTCTTCATGCCGCTGTTCGTCTCCGAGCTGCTCGGGATCCTGTTCGGCGTTTCGCCGCGCGCGCGGCTTGCCGTCGGGGCGCTGATCACGACGGCGCTCTACACCGCCCAGGAGATCGTGCCGCCGTTCACGCGCTTCGCGCTGGCCGTGCTAGGCGCCGTCGGGCCGCACCTCGGGATCCACCGCGCCTTCAGGCTGACATCGGACTGGACGGACCTTTTCTGCCTGGCCCTGGTGCCGGCCGCCGTCTGGTACGGCCGGTGGCGCCTCGAGCGCATCCGTCCAGAACCGGCGCCGGCCACTGACGGCTGCCGGACGGTTGCCGACGCTCACTGACGGTCGCTGACGCCACCGACGCTGGCTCGCCACAAAGGCGCCGGAATCACGGGGAAATGACCACCCGCCCGGCTCGCATCGGGCGGCACGGCCGTTGCTGTACCAGCCTGCGCCATGACGAACGAGACGGCGGACAAGTTTTCACCCGGAACGTTGATCGACGGGCGCTACGACATCCGCGCGCACCTCGGACAGGGCGGCATGGGGAGCGTCTATCGGGCGCACGACACGAAGGTCGGGCAGATGGTGGCGCTGAAGATGATGACCGAGGGCGGCGGGGACAGCGCGCCGGAGGGCCGCCGGATGCGGTTCGCCCGCGAGATCGTCGCCATCAACGGCGTGCGCCACCCGAACGTCCTCCACATCCAGGAGTTCGGGTTCCACAAGGACACGCCCTACATGGTGATGGAGCTGCTGGAGGGACGCGATCTCGCCACGCTGCTGAAGGAGAGCCGCCGTCCGCTCGACGTCGAGCACGCGGCCGACATCATCCTCGCGGTCTGCGCGGCGATTCGCGCCTGTCACGCGTCGCAGATCATTCACCGCGATCTGAAGCCGAGCAACATCATGATCGTCCCGACGGACGCCGGCGCGGGCTGGGACGTCAAGGTCGTCGACTTCGGCATCTCGAAGACCATCGGGACCTCGAACATCACGCAGACCGGACGGGTGATGGGAACGCCGCACTTCCTCGCGCCGGAGCAGCTGGCCGGAAAGGCCGGGCCGGCGAGCGATCAGTACGCGATCGGCGTTCTCCTCTATGTCTGCCTGACCCGCCGGAACCCGTTCAGCGGCCTCGAGGGGATGCGATTGGTGCGGGCGATCGAGAGGGGCGTCTTCGCGGGACCGCGTGAGCACCGGCCGGAGCTGCCCGAGGAGCTGGAACGGATCATCCTGCGCGCGATGCAGGTCAACCCAGCACGGCGATACGATTCCGTGTTCGAGCTGGGCCGGGCACTGTGGAAGTTCGCGAGCCCGATGGGGCGGCAGATCTGGAAGCGCTACTACGAGACGCCGCCGGTCGAGCGTCACCGCGAAGAGGACATGTCGGTGCTGGCCGTTCCGCTGGTCCAGCGGATGGCCGAGGGGAAGATCGACCTGACCGAGGCGACGGTCGTGGCGCACTACGAGGGCACGACCGCGGGGGTCGTGCGGGATTCGCAGACGGTCGCCGTCGAGGCGGACGCGATGACGGAGCTGACGCTGCAGACGCCGACCTGCTGGCACTGGGAGAGCTCCGGGGCGCAGGACGCAGCGCCGGACGGCGGCGAGTTCGATTTCGAAGCGCCGCCCGCCCCCGCGCCGTCCCGGTCGCGCGCGGCGCGATCACTGGCGCGCGCGCTGATGATCGCGGCGGTGGCGGCGTTCGTCGCGGTGGCGGCTATCGCGGCAGGGCG
>DATFXS010000062.1:0-7401 GCA_035315605.1 Polyangia bacterium | reverse complement strand
TGCCCGATCGAGGTGTCGTTGCCGCCGTTGCTGAAGCTGACGTTCACCTTGTCGAACGACACGCCGGAGCTCGGGATCTGGTAGTCGCAGGCGATCACCTTGGTGCGAATCTCGGCCAGCTTGGCCTGCAGCACCTGGCTGACGTCCTGGCTGGTGTCGATCTGGATGGCCGGAGCCGTGCCGCCGCCCGTCGCGATCTGATCCAGCATGCCTTTGATCGACGCGCCTTCCGCCGACGAGTAGACGCCGATGACGAAGGTCGGGATGGCGGGCGTGCCGCTGGCGGCGCCGGCGGCGACCGCGGCGATGCCGGGGATGTCGCTCGGGTTGCACTCGGTTCGCGGGAAGCCATAGTGGATGATGCCGGTGGCGGTGTCGAAGTAGTCGGTGAAACTGAGCGGCAGACCGTCCGTGACCAGAACGATCGCCAGCTTGTGACCGGCGTGGGCCCCCGCGTACGTCTGGGCATACTGGATCGCGCCCTTCAGCGCCGGGCCCGTCGGCGTGTAGCCGTCGGGGGAGTGCTGGCCGAGCGACGTCATCAATGTCGCGGCCTGTCCGGTGGCCGAGCCCGAGAGCGCCGCGATCGGAACGACGGGCGTCGCGTACTGGGTCGCGTCGCAGACGTCGCGGGCGTGGCAGTAGCCGGCGTAGGGCGTGCAACCCGCTGCCGAGCACGTCCCGGTGCCATCTACCGCGCAGTAAGACCCGTCGCTGCACTGCTGGATGAGATCGCAGTTCTGACCGGTCGTGCAGCTGGTGTTGTCGATGCAAAGGGGCACCGGAACGGTCGTCGAGCTGTTGGTCGAGACGCAGGTCTTCCGCCGATCGCACGGTCCGTAGGTCGCGCACGGCGTGTCCGTCGTGCAGGTGGCGGGGACGCTCTGCACGAGGGGGAAGAAGCCGAGGCCGGCGCCGATCCCCATCGACTGCGGACTTGCGAAGAACGTGTTGAGCGCGCTCTTCACGGCGTCCCATTTGGTCATCGTCGAAGAGTTCGGCAGCAACAGGTTCATCGACTTCGACAAGTCGACCGTGACGTAGAGGTCGAGCGGCACCGGTTCGGCCGCGGTCGTCGTGGTCGCGCAGACGCCGTCGCTCGACGTGTCGCCGACGGTGATGTCGTGGCCGCCGTCGAAGCTGAGGCTGCCGCCCGTGCCCGTGGTGCCGCCGCTGCCGGTGGTGCCTGCGGTGCCCGTCCCGCTCCCGCCGGTGCCCGGCATTCCCGTCGCCTTCGTGCCGGCGGTGCAGCCGAACAGCAAGGCCGTCGCTCCGAGACAGAGGATCGATCGAATCGTGGTCTTCATCGGGGTCACTCGAAGATGATGCTGCCGCAGGGGAAATCGAACTGGATGTCGGTGTTGTTCGGCATCCGCCACTTGGCGCAGGCGGTGCCGCTCAGCACCAGCGTCGATGGGGCGCTGCTGTCCACGTTCCAGCCGTCGGTGGCGCTGAGCGGGACGTCGCTCCCCTGGATCAGGACGTGCGCCTGATTCAGCTTGCTGAGGTCGACCTTGATCGCCTTGCCGTTGACGTTGCTGAGATCGAAGGTGCAGCTCTTGACCCCCGAGATCGCGGCCGCCAGCTGATTGGCGAGATCGGTCGTCGACGTGCTGGCGGGGGTGAACACCTTGGCGGTGCCGGCTGGGGCGGTGTAGGTCGCGAGCGACATGTTCATGCCGCGTCCGGCCGTCGTCGCGATCGCCTTCCAGGGGGCGACGCCGTTGCACTGGTTCCAGACGTCGGTCTGCGTGGCGACGCCGGTGGGAGCCGCGTTCTGTCCCGTCCCCGCGTTGGCGAGCCCCTGCAGGACCGACATGTTGAAAGCCATGCCCCCGCCGACGTCGGTCGGCAGACCGAGGACCAGCGTTCCGATGCTCGGCGTCGCGGCGAACATGTCCTGCACGCGATAAACGATCGCGTCGGCCGGGCAGACGTTGTTGCCGTCGTCGCAGAAGTCCGTCTGCCCGTCGGTGGCGACCAGCATGTACTTCGATCCTGTCCCCGTGTCGGCCTGGAGGAGGGCCTTGACCTTCGGAATCGAGTCGGACATCGGCGTGTCCGCCTTCGCGCCCCAGGGCATCAGGAACGACAGCGAGTTGTACTTCGCGGCGATGGTGTCGTAGTTCTTCGCGATGTCGTCGATGGCCGTCATGTCGAACGCGGGCTGGCAGGTGCCGCTGGCGTGATCGCCGACGAACAGGCCGATCCCGATCCGCATCTGCGTGCCCGAGTTCTTGAGCTGCTGCAGCACCTGCAGGACCGCCGTGCGCAGGTTGTAATAGATGCCCGTCGTGCCGTTCGAGCTCGGGTCGAACTCGCTGCCCGAGCGATCGACGAGGATGAACACGCTCGGGATCTTCGGGTCGAACGTGTAGTCGATCATCTGGCAGATGCCGCCCGTGCCGCCGGTGCCGGTCGTTCCGCCGACGCCGACCGCGCCGCCGCTGCCGGTGGTGCCGGCGGTGCTGCCGCCGGTGCCGCCCGCGTCGCTGCCGCCGGTGCCGCCGGCGCTGCTGCCGCCGGTGCCGCCCGCGCTGTTGCCGCCGGTGCCGGGGCTGGTGGAGCCGCCGCTGCCAACGGTACCGGCGACTCCCGTCGTGCCGCCGCTGCCCGTGGTGCCGCCGACGCCCGTCGTGCCGGCGCTGCCCGGGCTCGACGAACCGCCGGTACCAGGGCTCGACGAGCCGCCGCTGCCCGTGCTCGACTTACCCGAGCCGGCGCAGCCGAGCGCGGCGACCAGGCCGTAAGGAAGCAACAGTGCCGGGAGGACCGACCGGAGACGCCGGGGGCACATACACATGGCTAGGACCTCCTAAAAGAGGTCGCCAGGATATGCCAAATGCTCGCATTTTGCGAACGGTGCCGGCCGGGTCAGGAACCGGGCACCGCGTCGAGGAGTGACAGGTCGGCGAAGCCGGCGCTCATGGTGGCGTCCATCGTCCGCACGATCTTGTCGAATACGATGCCGTCGGCCGATACGACCTTCACGTCTGTCCGGTCGGGGTACGCGTGCTTGACGGCGGCGAGCTCGACGGCCAGCGTCGCGTAATCGAGGTCGCCCGCCTTCATCGGCAGCGGCTTCTGATCGTCGCCGACGATCAGGTTGAACCCGTCCTCGTGCACGACGACCGCGATGTTTGTCTTGTGCGCCGTCTCGGTCTCTTCGCCCGTCCCCTGGCCGCGCTGGTCGATCTTGAGCCGCGCGAGCTGCGTCCAGACCGCCGTGATCAGCAAGAACGCGACCATGCAGGTCAAAAGGTCGATGTACGGCACGAGATTGAGGTCGGCGTTGAGCGGCTTCTTGCGGTTGCCGCCCCCGCCGTCGATCGAGACAGCCATGGGGACCTCCGTCATTTCGAAGGACACCCGGGCCGCGGGCGGGTTCCCGCCCACGCGCGTCACTTCGCGCGCGAGAGGCTCTTCACGAAGGCGGCGTATTCGTCTTTGAGCTTGGGGTAGCTCGCCGTGGAGGCGTTCAAGACCAGGAACGTGACCGCGCCGTCGCGCTCGACGGTCGTCACCTCGCCCTGGCGCTGCGAGCCGCTCTTCTTCTCGCGGAACTGCTCGCGCTTGCTGCCGGGTAGCAGCGGCGGCAGCGACTTGACCTTCGCGTCGGGGAACATGTTGCGCGCGCCCTTCTTCGCCAGCGCCTTGACGCTTTCGCCGGCGCCCGCGCCCTGCACGACCAGCGACACTGCGGCGCGCTCGGTCTCGCCGTCGTCGCGCAGCACGCGCCCGGTCGAGAACTCGACGATCAGGCCCGTCCCCGGCTCCGCCTGCTGCGCGACCACCCGCCAGGTGAGCGGCCATTCGACGGCCAGGCCGAAGGCGCCGCTCTGCAGGCGGCCCCGCTCCGGCGTCGCCGAGAAGCGCAGCTCGCCGGCGGGCTTCGGTGCGGGCTCCAGCGCCGGCTCGCGCCCACCGGTCGCCACCAGCCGCTTCGCGCGCGGATCGAACGGATCATCTTCGAGGTATCGCTTCATCGCCGCGAGGCCGGCGTCCTTCTTGCCCGCCGCCAGGAGGCCGCGGCCGATCACGTAGCGGACGCGGGCCGGGACGTCGGGGCTCGCGCTGGCCGCCTCCGCCAGCGACACCGCCTTGTCGGGCTCGCCGGCCAGCAGGAAGACGCTGGCGCGCGCGACCGCCGCGTCCGCGCGCGAGGGTTGCCGCTTCAGCTCGTCGTCCAGCACCGCCGCGGCCAGCTCCGCTGCCCCCGGCCAGTCCAGCGCCGCCGCCAGCGCCAGCGCGCGGCCCGTCAGCGCGCGGCCGTCGTCCTCGAACGGCTTGTCGAGCATCAACGACCACGCCTCGTCGACCAGCTTGTGCACCAGATCGTCGACCGCGCCCTGGCGGCCCGGCGTGATCAGCGGGGGCCGCTCGGCGATCGTGCGTTCCAGATGCTCGAGATCGCGCCCGAGCTCGCGCACGTGGCCGAGCGAGCTGTCCTTCTTGACGGCGATCCTGTACGCGGCGGCCTCGGGCCGAAGCCGGGCGCCGTCGAAAAAGATCGGCGCCGTCGAAGGCATCGCCGGCGGCGCGACGGGCGGCGCGCCGGGGACGAGGGCGGCCGGGGGCTGGGCGTTCTTGCTCTCGGTGTCGAGGACGATCCACTGATCGTCCGAACGCCCGGCGACGATCGCCATCTTGCCGCAGGCGCCCGCGCCCGCGACCCGCACCACGATGTCGCCGGCCTTGATGTCCTGCGGGGCGACCCGGGTGTAGAGACCCTTCGGCTTGCGCGCCTCCTCGGCCAGCAAGTCGGCCGACCGCATCGGGCTCGGATAGCGCAGCCACGCCGGCGGGAAATGCGCGCGGTCCTCCTCGATGTCGGGGACGATCCCGTCCTGCTGCTCGACACCTTCCCAGGCGACCACCGACGATCGCTCCCAGCCCGCGTAGCCGGCCGGCGTCGGCACTGGATCGTCCTCGACGCAGGTGGTGCTGCGGCGCGCGGGCGCGGGCGCCGCCGTCGCCGACACCGACCCTGCGGCCAGCAACACCGCGATCGCGGTCGCTCGTCTCACGGTCTGCTCAGACGCCTATGAACAGGCGGTGGCCGAAGTTCGGTTCCAGATCGGCGCTGAAGATCTTCTCGGCCGACGTCTTGATGTCGTAGTCGACGCGCTTGAACTCGAACTGCTTCTTGTCCGTGTCGAACAGCGTGTAGCTGGCGCGCGGATCGTAGTCGCGCGGCTGCCCCACCGATCCGACGCTGACGATGTACTTCCAGCCCTGGCGCAGCTCGAAGCGATCGGACACGACTTCGTGGACGCCCTCGGGCGAAAGCGCAAACGACTTGCACAGGTGCGAATGCCCGATCAGCGTCAGCGGCGCCAGGTCATCCCAGATCTCCAGGCACTGCGCCGCCTGATCGCGCGCGAAGATGTAATCGAATTCCTCGATGTTCAGCGGCGAGCCGTGGCAGTAGTGCACGTCGCCCTCGCGCACCTCGTAGGGCAGCTCCTTCAGCCACTGCATGTTCTCCGGCGTCAGCAGGCGCGCGTGCAGATCCAGCGCGTGGCGCGCGGCGTGATAGTAGTACGAGTAGTCCATGCGGCCCGCGACGGCGGCGTCGTGGTTGCCGAGGATCGTGTGCGCGGCGCGCTCGCGGATGATGGCGCAGCATTCGTTCGGGCTGGCGCCGTAGCCGACGGTGTCGCCCAGGCAGACGCGCTTGTCGACACCTTCGTCGGTCAGGGCCCGCTGCACGGCCTCCAGCGCTTCGATGTTGGCGTGCGTGTCCGAGAAGATGCCAATGCGCATGAAATGCCGGACCTCTACAGTAACATCTCCCCGGCGGGATGTCCGGGCGCGTCGTTAAAATGCGGCTGCGCCGGAGGAGCCGCCCGGGCGCCGGCGGCTAGTGCAGCTCGGCCGGCGTGGCCCGCGGCTGGATCTGGAGCGTCACCCCCGCCAGCACCGACGAGACCTCGAGCAGGGCGGTGCGGGTATGCGGCTGTGGGCGGCGGCCCACGTACTCGGCGCGCAGCCAGTCGCCCTCGCGGCGCGACGCCCGGAGAGGGACATCGGTCTCGATGGGTCGCGCGGACCGCGCCCGCAGCTCGAACGCCGGGGTTTCACCGGTCGTCAGGATGCGTACATCGCCGGCGTAGCTGCGCAGGTCGTAGTGCCCGCCCGGCCGCAGCACCCCGAGCAGGACGATCTGGCCGGTGGTGGTCACCAGCCGCACGAAGCCGGAATGGACGTCCTCGGCCCGGATGGTCCCGTCGACGACCCGCGCGTCGACGCGCCCGCCGCCCAGGTTGCGCAGGTCCATGTCGCCCTCGACGCCGTCCAGGTCGACGTCGCCCTCGACCGCGGCCACCCGCTGCCCGCCACGCAGCTGGCGCGTCACGACACCGCCGTGCACGTCGGACACGCCGATGCGCCCGCCGGTCGTCTCCAGCTTCGCGCCCGAGCGGAGGCCCGACGCGGAGACGTCGCCGCCGAACGTCTTCGCCTCGACCGCGACGTCGGGCGGCACGTCGATGACCAGATCGACCCCGCTCCCCGCGAGCGGCAGCGACCGCTCGCGACCGCCCAGCTCGACGCGCGTGTCGACGACGACCTCGCCGCTCTCGAACGCGGTGTAGTGCACGCGCAGCCGCCCCAGCGCGTCCTGCGTGGACGCGTGCTTCTCCGCGAAGATGTGGATCTCGCCCGGCCGCGCCACGCCGCGCACGGAGACACGGCCCAGGAGGTTGTCGATCCGGACGACCTCGGCCGCCTTCGCCGGCACGATGATCTCGCGCCGATCGGTGACCGTCTCACCTCCATCGGCCGCCGCCCGCACAGGCCTCGCGCCGGCCGCGGACGCCAGCGCTGCGCTCAACGCCGCGACCGTCAGCCCGCGCCCTGCGGCCATCACTGTCCGCCACCCCCCGGCTTGTCCCAATCGCCCGCTTCGCCGCCCCGATGGACGGCGGCGGCCAGGAACGCGATCTTCTCCTGGTAGGCCGCGAACAGCTGTTCGTTGCCGGCGCTGTCGCCGGGCGAGCGGCGGGCGAGCTCGCGCGAGCGCGCGATCGCGTCGTCGAGCCTGCCGATCCGTTCCGCCATGCGGCTGCGCTCGTGGGGGCTCCAGCGCGCCTCCTCGCGCGCCAGCAGGGCGCGCAGCTTCTCGATCGAACGTTCGTAGGCGGCGGCTGCCTGGGCGAACTCGGCCTCCGCCTCGTGCAGCAACGGATCGGTAGCCGCCGCGCCCGCGGCCGCGACCACCTCGGCGCCCGGGGACGCCGCGGGCGGTCCGTTTCGCCGCGTGTAGACGGCGGGCAGCGCGACGAGCACGACGGCGACGGCCACCGCGCCCGCCAGCGCGCCGATCCCGAAGGGGCGCCAGGGCGAAATCTTCAGCCAGGCGAAGCGCTCGCGCCGTTCCAGCTCGCCTTCGATCGACGG
>DATFXS010000061.1:0-6346 GCA_035315605.1 Polyangia bacterium | reverse complement strand
TCTCACGCGCACCGGCGCGATGACCGGCACGCCCGCGTACATGGCCCCCGAGCAGTTCCTCGGCCAGCCCGTCAGCGCCAGCAGCGATCAGTTCGCCTACTGCGTCGCGCTCTACGAGGCGCTCTACGGCGCGCGCCCGTTCCAGGGCGACAACGTGATCTTGCTGGCGGAGTCGGTGCTCGCCCACAAACTGACGCCTGCGGCGGCGGGCGCCGCCGTGCCGCCATGGATCCGCCGCATCATCGAGCGCGGCCTGGCGGTCAAGCCGAGCGATCGCTTCCCGACGATGGCGGATCTGGTACGCCGCCTCGATCGCCGGCCCGTCACCCTGAAGAAGGCGGGCGCGATCGGCGCCGTCGGCATCGCGGCCTCGGCCGCCCTCGTCATCGTCATCTCCGTGGTCGGCGGTCGGGCGCGCGCGCGCGCCGAGCTGGAAGCGACAATCTCGCGCAGCCGCGCGGAGACGCAGCGACACGAGGACGCCGCGAGCGCCAAACGCGCCGAGGCCGAGCGACTGCGCACACAGGCGATCCATTTCTTCGACGAGGCCAGCGGTCTCCTGCCGGGCGGCGCCAAGGCCGACAGTTGGTCGCGCGGCGAAACCGACTGGGCCAAGGCGCTCGAAGCGGGGGCGACTGCTCAATCCGAATACGCCCACGCGAGCACCGCCCTGGAAGCGGCCCTCCTAGTCGATCCACACCGCGCGGAGGTCCGGGAACGGATGCTGCGCGACATCGACACTCGGCTCTCCCTCGCCGAGGAGTTCTTCGAGCGCGATCTGGCGAACGAGCTCAAGACGCGGCTTCAGGGACTGAAGAAGGTGACGGTTGGATCTATCGCGTCTCGAGACGACGCCACGATCGCATTCCCTTCACGCCCTACGAACTTGCGGATCTCGATCGCGGAATACGTCGTCGACGCTGCTTCCGGGCGGCTTCGTCTCAGCTCCCCGCACCCTGTGGCGGACGACAGAATAGCGATCGCTCCGGGCTCGTACCTGGTGACCTGGACGAGCGACGGTAAGCACACCGTCCGATTGCCCGTGCTCCTTCAGCGTGGCCACGAGACCTCCGTCGACCTGATTGAGCCCGACTGGTCGGCGGTACCGAACGGCTTCGTCGTGATCCCCTCAGGCGAATCTTTGATCGGCTCCGACGAAGAGAACCTGCGCGCAGCTCTGGACGTGTCGCCGATGCACACCGTCGCTGTGGGGAGTTTCTTGATCGGGCGGTTCGAAGTGACCTTTGGGGAGTACATCCGGTGGTTGGAGACCCTGCCGGCGACCGAGCGTGCCGCGCGAATGCCTCAAAATCGTTCTAGGCCGGGAGCAATCGAACTCCGATACGCGAGCGATCACCGCTGGACGCTGATGCTTCAACCGACCGCCGGGCAGCATCACGTCGCCGTTTGGGGCGAGCCCGTCCGATACCCAGCCCGTGCCGAGCATTCAGTGCAGGACTGGCGAAGATTTCCGGTCACGGCCATTTCGTTCGAGGACGCGCAGTCGTATTCACGCTGGCTGGACAGCACCGCGCAGGTCCCAGGCGCTCACGTCTGTCGCGATGTGGAGTGGGAACGCGCCGCCCGGGGCGCCGACGGGCGTATCTACGCCAATGGCTGGCAGCTGCTACCGTCGGAAGCGAACCTGGACGCCACCTACGGCCGCCGTGACGACACCCTTGGACCGGACGAGGTCGGCAGCCATCCAGAATCAGCGAGCCCGTTCGGTGCGGAGGACATGGAGGGGAACGCAGGGGAGATGGTCGCCGCCGCCCGGTGGGGCGAGAAGACCGCGCTGCGGGGGGGGAGTTGGTACGACCAGCGCCTGGGCGTGCGGGCCGATAACCGTTTTCAGAATGCGCCGAGCTTTCGATATCTCTTGCTTGGTTTTCGTATTTGCGCGCCGGTGGCAACAGGAGGAAGCCAACCTTTCAAAGGAGAACGTCAATGAGAACTCTAGCCGTCTGCTCCATTGCGACAGCGTTGTTTGTCAGTGCCAGTGAGTCGGCAGTCTTCGCACAAAGTACGTGTGATCGCGGCGATCCCGATCCGTTCTGCCCCAACGGCAACGGCGATTACATCGCTGCTTACAAGGGCAAGAAGAAGCTGAGCAAGAAAGAACAGAAGAAAATGCAGGCGTACATCATTCCGTACGGGTTCGATAGCTGGCAGGGCATCTATCTCGAGGGAGCAGGTCTCGAGGGCAGACGGTTCACTGTGTCCAGCCCGGCCGGTAAGAAGCCCTACCCTCCCGAAGCGGGCTGGGTGCTCACGGACGAGGCAGGCTGCTCGAAGGGGTCTGCGCCACTCACGCTAACGATCTTACAGTGCGAATCCGGGACCACCGCGAGGGGTTGCCAGGTGACGGCCAAGGGGCCCCAGAACGGTACGATCTGCGGCCTCGGAGGGGGGAAGACCGTGGGTGTCGCCATCGTGCAAGGCTACTGGGACGCGAGCGGTGCTTGGCAGTTGCAGGACAATGGTACGGATGTCGTGACCGTGGCGTGTCTGGCCGACGCCAGTCAGATGGAAAAGCAGTCTGGCGCGTCGGACGGCGCGATCACCCGGTGCGTGCGGGATTACCGGTTCGAGCCCAAGGGGAACAACGAAGCGCTGACCGCGTGCATTCGAATGCAGCGCGCCGACTACTGCGCAGACGGAAAATCCCATACCTTCGGCGGGACGAACATTGACGTCCACACGCCCGAGGATCCCGTCGAGCGGAGTGTGCAGATCACGGGCTCCGGCGACAGCTTTGACGACTGCACGGACGGTAGATGCTTCGAGGCGACCTGGGACAAGGATGGCGCCATTTGCGTTGCACATACACGCTGGAAGGGGACCAACGATTTCATGAACGCGGGCTGCGTGGACACGAAGTTTCCGGATAGGTTCCCGGATTCAAAGACAGGCCCTGTTTATTGCAGGAGCGGAAGGACACCCTCGGCGAGCGACTACTTCACTCGGTCAAAGGTCCATGAGTGTGGCCAGCTGACGCAGGACTGTTCTGGCCCGCCCCCAACCAACCCTGACAAGTTTTGTCCCGGGTGCACGTCGACGACGGCCAAGAAACAGACGCCGGCGAAACAGGCTCCGAAGGCCAAGCCTTGAACGATCTCACTTCGCGAGCAACTCGAACCTCAGGGCGGTACAGGTCGTAGGCTCGAGCGTGAACGCGGCGGCGTCGCGATCGAAACGCGCGACGCAATTGTCATTGCGCGCCCAGATCTGCACGGCGTGGCGCGTGGGGCGCGGGTCGCCGGGCGGCTGAACGTCGATCTCCAGGCGGACCGCGGGCGCGCTGGCGGGTGGCGCGGCGATGAATTCCTGGGCGCGCAGCTCTGAGAGCGCGGTGACGACGCGGGCGATTTTGGCGGCATCGGCGGGTGCGCCGGTGGTGGTGTGCCAGGTGCCGCCGTCGGAGGTCGTCACCTGCTCGGTCGTGTTGCCGCCGGTGCGGACGAGGCGGCGCACGTCGAAGTGGGCGAAGGACAGCACGGCGCGATCGCGGAAGCGCAGCGGGTCGGGCGCGAGAAGCGCGTGGACGTCGGGCGGGGCGGAGACGTCGGCGCGCTCGGGGAAGTGGCCTTCGATGACCAGGTGACGGGCGTGAGGGCCGTCGGACTTCGTGGCGGCCTTGACGGCGTGCAGGCGCGTCAGCCAGTCGTCGACGGCGCGCGTATCGGCGGCGTACGGGACCTTCGGGGATTCGAACGACCATTCGCCGTGCACGCGGCGCAGGGCGAGGCGGGCGTGATCGTCGGACAGCTCGACGCGCGTGATGGCGTCGGGTGGCTGCACGACCAGACGATCGTCGCGCGCGGAGGCGGGCGCGAGCGAACGCCACGCTGTCTCGATCGCGTCGGCTGGCACGCGCAGTCGTTCGCCGTCGCGGGTCACCTCGCCGCCCGGCCAGATGTCGAGCGCGATCTCCGCCGGTCCGGCCGTTACCTTGAGTGTTCGCGCGCCGGCGGGCGGTCGGGGCGGCTCGGTGTCGAACTTCTCGATGCGGAGCGCGAGCAGCTGGCGCAGGCTCTCGGTGACGCGCTCGTTGGCGACCGATTCGCCGCCGCTCTTGTGCCAGCGGCCGCCGAGCGCGAACACGGCGCCCTGGGTGTTGTCGCCGCTCCATTTGATCGCGGTCACCGCGGCTGGGTCCAGCGGCAGCAGGCGGCGATCCCGGAACGCCTCGGGGCCGCGGTCGACCAGGTCGAGCAGGCGCCGGCCGATCACCCGGACGGGACCGTCGGGGCCGACGCGCGCGTAGACGCCCTGCCCGGTCACGTCGGCGCGTCCCAGCTGCAGCGCCATCGCGCCGCCCGGGGTCTCGATGTCCAGCTCCGCCTCGGCCGGATGCAGGCCCGCCGCCTCGGGCGACAGGTCCGCCGTCCGGTTGCTCTCGGCCAGATCCGCCGCGGCCACCAGGTCGTCGATCGCCGCGTCGTCGCCGGCCGGGGTGCCGGGGCCCTCGATCTGCCAGGCCGGCGCCGGGGCGGGCGCCGACGGCGACGGCAGATGCAGCATCGAGAACGCCTGGCCGGAGGCCAACCGGTGGATGGTGATGCGGCGGACCGCCTTGCGGTCGAACGGCGGCAGCATGCGCGCGCTCGCGGTCGGGCGCGTCTGCTCGCTTTCGCGCGACGAGCGGCGGCGGCCTTCCACGAAGATGAGCACGGCCATCCCCGCGGCGACGATCGCCAGCAGCGCGAGGCCTCGCCGTTTCATTCGCGGCGCCGCCACCAGGTCACGGCGCCCGCGATCAGCGTCAGCAACGGCAGGCCGACGACGAACAGCCACAGCGCGCGGCCGACCTCGGCGGCCGTCAGCCCGGGCGCGGTGCGGCCGATCGGCTTGGGACCGACGCCGGCGCGCTCCTCGCGCTCGGACAGCCATGCGATCGTCGAGATCACGAAGTCGGCATCATAGTCGCGCAGCGTGAGGCCGGCGAGGCGCACGTTCATCACCAGTCGCCCCGTCCCCAGAAAGACCAGCCGGGTCGGCTGCGGGCCGGCGCGCTCGGCGGCGACCGCGACGCTGACTGGACCGCGCTGGTCGCGGCCGGCATCGAACGCGAGATCGGCGTCGCCGCGGATGGTGGCCAGATCGGTTTCGCCCCACCCCTCGGGGCTGGTCTGCACGAGCGTCGTGACCGCGAGGCCGGGCGGCGCCGTTCCAGATGGCGCCACCTCGCGCGTGCGCGGCCAGTAAGTCAGGCGGCCGCCGAAGCGCTTGGTCAGCAGATGCGGGCGGTAGTTCCCGGGTCCCGCCGCCCAGACCGACGGCCCCTCGACGTCGCTGGCGCGCGACGGATCGACGACCAGGTTGTCGCCGAGGCGCATACCATATTGCGCGGCGAACGCTTCCAGGCCGACGTGCGCGAACGCGCTGCCGTCGCGGTTGAACACCGGTCCCGCCATCACCAGCAGCCGGCCGCCGCTCTCCACGAACTTGCGTAGCGCATCCGCTTCGGCCGCCGACAGCGCCTGCTGCGGTTCGGCCACCACCACCGCGCGGCAGCCCGCCGACGCGGCATCTCCCAGCCGCGCCAGGGCGCGCACCTCGTCGCCGTCACGCCGCAGCTGGTCCGCGAACGTCGCGTAGCCGCCGTCTTCGAGCGATTCGATGTCGGGCTCGCCATGCCCCGACGAGAAGCAGATGCGCAACGGCTCGTCAGACGTCACCGTCAGGATCGCCGAGACGAAGGCGTCCTCGCCGCGCCACGCGCGTAGCGCGGGCGTCGCGTCGCCCTCCTCGTCCAGCTCGGATTCCACCAGGTCCTCCCAGGTGACGACCTTCGAGCGCGCGCCCGACGCAAAGACGATCGCCCCCTGCCCCATCTCGTAGGCGCCGATGCCGTAACGCCGGCTGGCCGCCTCCGCGCGTTGCGGATCGCGGTCGGGGTCGACGAACTGCGCGGCAAAGCGATCGCCCGCGACGCGCCGGCAGCGCTCGACCAGCTCGCGCAGAAGGCCGGTGATCGCGCGCGATCGCTCCGAGTCGCGCAGCGGGTAAACGAAGATCGTCGCCTCGACAGGCCGGGGCAGCGACCGGAGAACGCTGGTCGTCCGCGGCGACAGGTCGTAAAGCGACGCGCGCGTCCAGTCGCCGCGCAGGTAATGCTGCCCGGCGAGGATCTGCGTCATCACCGCGATCGCGCCGATCAGCAGCGCGGCCAACCAGCCGGGCGCGAGGCGGCGGCGGGGCGCGTCCGCCGGGGCCGGCCCGCGCAGCCGCCCCAGGAGCGCGGTCGTCGCCAGCAGCGCCAGCACGGTGACCATCACCAGCTGCAGGACCGGGCGCGAATCGACGATGCCGTGCCCGAAGTCCTCCATCATCCGGAACAGGC
>DATFXS010000060.1:0-2734 GCA_035315605.1 Polyangia bacterium | reverse complement strand
CTGGTAGGTCTTGCCGTTGAAGCGCGGCAGCCAGGCGCGGTCGCCCCAGACCAGGTGGTTCAGCGTCCCGTGAATCGACTTGAAGAAGGCGCCGCGATCGCGCTTGCGCTCCTCGTCGCTGATGCGGGCACAGCCCGCGTAGATCTTTTCATTCATCCACCGGTTGTATTCGGCCATCAGCAGCGCGTACGTCCCTTCGAACATGCCGCGATTCTACGATCAGAATCATTCCGGCAGCGGCGACGACAGCAGCGCCTGGTGCTGGTTGGCGAGATCGGCCAGCCGCTTGCTGGAGCCGGTGCTGCGATAGAGCTGCGCCAGCGCCTGCCAGCAGGTCGGATCGGCGGGGTCGAGCAAGATCGCCTGGCGGAGGTGCTGTTCGGCGACCGTCTCGCGGCGCGCGCGAAGCGCGATCAGCGCCAGCAGGTAGTGCGCGCGCGTCGCGCCCTTGAACTTCGCCAGCGCCGCCTCACAGTGCTTGGCGGCCACGGTCGCGTGCTTGGCCTTCAGCTCCACGTCGCAGGTCAGCACCTCGATGCCGGGCGCGTCGGGGAACGCCGCGGCGAGCTCGGCCAACCGCGCCCGCGCCGGCGCGACGTCGTTGCCAGCGCCGAGGCCCTTCACGGTCTCCCAGAAACCGGCGACGTAGGCCGGCTCGCGATCGGGCGGCACGCCGAACTTCGCCGCCTCGATCGGCAGCGCGATCTTGTGTCGGGTCGACTCGATCTGGGCGACGATCTTCTGCGCGCCAGCCACCGTGCCGGCACGTTCGGCCGCCGCGTCCGCGCGGGTCAGCGCCCCGATCGCCGCCGCCAGCTCGGCGAGCCGGAGCCAGGTCTGGCCGCCGACCTTGCGCGCCTCCGTGCGCGCGATGACCGGCGACAGCAGCTTCCAGGCGTCCTCGGCGTGTCCGGCGTTCAGCGCCGCGACGGCCTTGTTGTAGGCGTCGACGTCCTTGGCGTCCAGCTCGACGGCGTTCGGCGCATTGCGCGCCGCTTCCTTCGCGCCCGCATATTTCGCCCGGCGGCGCACCAGATCGATCAGCGCGGCGCGGTCCGCGTCCGACCCGTCCTCGACCGGCATGGCCTCGACCAGCGGCAGCAGATCCGCGCTCTCGGGGAACTCCACGTCGCGCGCCGCCAGCCGCCGCTCCAGCACCAGGGCCACGATCCGCTTGTCGTAGTCGGAGAACTCGCGCTGCTCCGGATGGTAGAGCGGGTTCATCACGAAGCGCCGGTCCTCCTCGTGAAGCAGGCCCAGCGTGTGTCCCCATTCGTGCAGGAACACGACGATCTCCTTGTGCGCCTTGCGGTCCTCGTAAAGCCGCTGCCGCTCTTCCCCGGAGATCAGCCGGAACTCCTGTTCGAAGGCCCGGAACTCCTGCTCGTCGTCCATCCCGCGCAGGACGAAGTGGCGCGACAGCAGCCGCGCGATGCCGACGCTGTGCACGGACGTCGCCACCCCGCGCAACGGCGTCACCAGCCCGACGACCAGATCGACGTCCTTCCCGCCGTCCAGCGCCATCAGCTCGTCGATCAGCGGATCCCCGAGCGGAACGCCGGCGTGGGCGCGGTCCCAGTCGCGCAGGCTCTCGATCTCGAAATGGACGTTGAACACCGGACCGAGCACGGCGTTGATGTGCTGGATCTGCGCGCGCGTCTTGCCCTGCCAGCGCAGCACGGTGCCGCGATAATCGCGATCGGCGTAGATGCGCAGCCGGATCGCCCGTGATTCACCCTCGGGCGCGACCGCCGGCTCCAGGTTCATGCCGTGGGGCGACAGCCCTTTGACGAAGTCGCGCTCGCGCGTCACCGGCGCCTTCCAGCCGCCGATGTCGAGCAGGCTGGGCGACTTCTTGTCGGCGCGCGCGGCGGGCGTCATCAAGATGCAAAGCGCCACCGCCGAAACGACCGCGCGAAAGCCCGCTCGCCCTGCCACGACGGCCGAGAATACATGTATTCTGGGGCGGCATGGGTGACGACGCGGTGGAGCTGTGGCGGCTGCTCGACGCGCGCAACGAGCATCCCGAATCGCTCGCCGACATCGACGGCGAGATCTGGCGCCGCTTCGGGCGAACGCGGGCGATCCTGGTGCTGGACATGTGCGGATTCTCGCGCCTGACCATGCGATACGGCATCACGCACTTCCTGGCGATGATCCGGCGCCTCGTCACGATCGTCCGGCCGATCATCGCCCAGGCGGGCGGACACGTCGTCAAGACCGAGGCCGACAACGTGTTCGCGACCTTCGACGACGTTCCCGCGGCGCTCGCGGCCGCGCGCGCGATTCATCGCAGCCTGGACGCCGCCAACACCTTCCTGCCCGAAGATTGGGATCTGCACGCCGGCATCGGCATCGGCTACGGGCCCCTGTTGCTGATCGGCGGCGACGATCTGTTCGGCTCGGAGATGAACATGGCCTCGAAGCTGGGCGAGGACGTGGCCAGCCGGGGCGACATCCTGCTGTCGGAGGCGGCGCGCGCGCGCATCGAAGACGACGCGCCCGTCACTGAAATCTCCGTGCAGCTGTCGGGACTTGCGTTGCGGGCCTTCCGTTTCACTTGAGCTGATCGCCGGCGTTTCGGCTACTGCTGTTCTCGCAGGCAACGACGTACTAGTCTGGGGACCTTTCCTTCCGCCAGGAGGCCGACCATGACGCGCTCCGCCCTGACGTTTTCGTTCGCCCTCGCGTTCATATTCGTCGCCGAAGTCATGGGCTGTGGTTCCAGTGGCGG
>DATFXS010000059.1:0-3547 GCA_035315605.1 Polyangia bacterium | reverse complement strand
CGGGAGGCCGAGCCGCTGCACCAGATACGGACCGAAGACCGCGCGGAGGTGCACAGGCGCCGACGCGAAACGCACCGGGTGCAGCAACGCGCCGATCGGCAGTCCGAGGCGCGACTCGATCGCGAGCAGCGCGCGCTGCCGGCGGATCACGCGCGCCCGCGCCGCGATGGCGTCCGGTTCGAGATCGACCTCGATGCGCGCGTCGGTCGGCGGATAGCGCTCGGCGCTCGCGCCCGCCACGTCGACGGCGATCTTTCCTTCCGGCGCGGACATCGTGCCGGCGACGGAGACCGTCGCCGACAGCGTGCCGTCCACCCGCCCGGGACGGCCGACGGCGCGTGCCAGCACCGCGAGCGGCAGGCGATCGATCGTCCCTCTCACCTCCAGACGCGTGCGCGCCAGCTCTGCCATGCCTGGCGGGCGGCGCAGCAGCGATCGCACCGACAGGGGCGTGCTGACGTCGATGCGCGTGTGGGCGGGCGCGATGCTGCTGATCTGGGCGGCGAGCGCGCCGTCGCCTTCGCCGCTCACGGACAGCGCCAGATCGCCGATCCTGTGATCGTCGAAGGCGAGCGCGCGCGCCGCGACCGTCACGGCCAGCCGCGGCCGGCCGACACGGCCGTCGAGGTGCAGCGACAGGCGCGCGTGGCCGTGCATCCGCGACGGCGGCTGGTCACCGACCGCGGCGAGCGCGGCCGCGACGGCGGCGAGATCGGCGTCGCCGGTCTCGATCGTCAGGGCGAGCGGCGCGCGCGGGTTGCGGGGCGGCCACTCGGCCGGCAGATCGAAGCGCGCCGTCGCGTCCAGGCCGAGACCCCGCGCGCGGAGATCACCCTGGGTTCGGCCGTGTTCCAGGCGCGCCGCGACATCGAGGGCCAGACCGCGACGGCCGGCGATCCGCCCGCCCGTGACGGTCGCCTTGGCGATCACGCGCGGGGACGCGCCCAGGTCGGCGCGCACGTCCGCGTCGACGGTACCGCCCAGACCCGCCTTCTCCGGCACCAGCACCCGCGGCAGCCGGGCCAGGTCCAGGTTCGTGACCACGACGTGCGCGGTCGGCCGGGCGCCGCCCAGGCGCAGATCGGCGGCCAGACGCTGCCCGTCCGCGGCGAGCTCGAGCCCCGAGACCGCGATCGGGTCCGCCAGCGACAGCCGCGCCGGGTGGCGGAGCGTCCAGGTCGTCTCGGGTGTGCGGACCGACAGCGCGCCGACGGTGATCGCGCGCGGCTGGATCCGCTCGCCCGCCAGGTCGACGCGCAACCGCTGTGGCGCGGCCAGCGTGGCGTGCAGGGCGATCTGGCGGGTGGCGGCGCGCACCGTGACGCTCGGCGCGGTCAAGCGGCGGCCGCCCAGCACGACCAGCGACGCGCCGGCATCGGCGTCGGCGGCCTCCGGCCGGCGGAGGTTCGGGATCCGCGCGGACGCCGTCAGATCGCGCGCGCTCGCGTCGCCCACGGCCAGCCGCGAAAATCGCGCCGCCACCGTCAGCGACGGCGCCGCGATCGTCCCCGCGCACGTGACGTCGACGCGGCCTTGCCCGGCCATCGCGATCGGAGCCATCCCGAAGTCGCGGGCCAGCCCGCGGACGGTCGCCGCCAGATCGTCGGCATCGAGCGCAGCGCGCCCGTCGATGGCGTCGCCCTCGATGCGCCCGTCGACGACCAGCGACACGCCGGGCAGCGACGCCCGCGCGCTCCCGGACCCGCGCCGGGCCGCCGCATCGAAGGCGACGCGCGCGTCGAGGCGCCCGCCGTGCGCGCGGATGACGACGTCGGCGCTCAGCCCACCATCGGCGGCGCGCGCCTCGCCGCGCGCCGACAGCTCCGCGAGGTGCACGTGCCCGTCGTCGCCTGCGGCGCTCGATCGATAATCGATCACGCCACCGGTCACGACGAACGATCGGATGTCGAGACGCCCGCGCCGACCGCCCGCGCCGGCCTCGCGCCGCCCGGACGGACGAGCCGTCGCGGGCTGCCGGGGCGCCATCGCGCGCAAGAGATTGAGGCCGCGCTCGTCTCGAACGAGGGCCAGCTCGGGCCGGCGGATCGTCAGCACCTTCACATCGACATGCCGGCGCAACAGCGCGAGCGGCGAGAAGCTGATGTCGATCTGCTCGACGCTCCCCACCGGATGTCCTTCCGGATCGTAGAGGGCCAGGTTCTCGAACGTCAGGCGATCGCCGCCAAACGCGATGCGGCTGAGCGTGATCGTCCCCGCGATCGCGTCGTTCACGCGCGGCAGCGCGAAACGTCGGATCGCCTCTCCCCCGCGCCGTGTCTGCAGGAACATCCAGGTGACGCCGACCAGCAGCGCGAGCGCGGCCAGCACGACCAGCGCCGTCTTCGCCGCGCCCCGCAGCACCTTGCCCGCCACACCGCTCAAAACGCCTCGCCGATCGAAATGTGCAGCACGCACATGTTGTCGCTGACCAGCGTCGCGGCGTGCGACCCGCCGATGCCGAAACAGCTGTTGTCGGGTGTGTAGGCCGTCGGAGTGATCGCGCCCGTCACCGGATCGGCCTGGTAAAGCACGGGCGGCGTGCCGAACGGCAACCGGCGCGCCAGATCGAGGCGAATGGGACCGACCGGCGTCAGCCAGCGAATGCCGACCCCGACCGCCCAGAGCACGTGCGGCAGATCGCCGGGCTCGATCCGCGCGTGCGTCACCTGGCCGACGTCGACGAAGGCCGCCAGGCGCAGAGACGGCGTCAGCGAGTAGCGCGCCTCGAAGCTGCCGTCGACCAGGCCGTTGCCGCCGATCGGAACGGTCACGTGGGTGGCGTTCGGCGTGCCCGGTGGCGGCGGCACCAGCAAAAGCGGCGACAGCCGCCGGTCCGCGAAGCCGCGCATCGAAACGCTGCCGCCGGCGTAGAAGCGCGTGACGACCGCGCTGTCGTCGGGATTTCCCGACGCCGGCCAGAGCTCGCCCGCCCGCAGGCGCGCCGACAACGTCAGCTCGTTGTTGTCGCCGAAGCTGCCGTAGACGCGCGCGTCGGGCAGCACGCGCACGTATTCGAAGTCGCCGCCCAGCGGTCCGCCCCCGCCCTGCAGATCGAGGCTGAGGTACGACCCGTGCCGCGGATCGAAGACGTGGTCGCGGCGGTCCCAGGTGATGAGGCCGTCCAGGTACGACAGCCAGATGAAGCAGTGGTCGCTGCTGGTCTCGCAACCGAGCGTCAGCGGCGCCGTGACCGCGCTGTTGATCGGCGCGCCGTCGAGGTAGTCGGCCTCCACGCGGTAGGCCGGAAAGATCGCCAGCGTCGAATGGACCTGCCAGATCACGCCGGTCATGAGGCGCGTGCTGAAAGCGTTGTAGGTCTGCTCCAGCGTGCGATCGATCTCCAGCGTGTCGCGCCAGCGCAGCGACGGCCGGCTGAACAGACGCGGCTGCTCGAACTCGAAGCGCAGGCGCGCGATCGGCCCGCTGCGCGGCCCCTCCGACCTCTCGTCGGTCGCGACCGCGTAGACGTTGGGCAGAAACGCCCAGCCGGCCTCCGCGCGCGCCGTCAGCTTGCGCGTGCCGCCGAGGAAGTCGCGGTTCGACCACT
>DATFXS010000058.1:0-11364 GCA_035315605.1 Polyangia bacterium | reverse complement strand
ATGGACGCCCGGCCCCTGCTCGGTCCAGGCCGTGCCGACCGCGTGCGCGCGCGCGCCCAGCCGGGCGGCGGTCACGGCGTCGCGCAGGAGACCCGCTCCCCCGCCCGGATCGTGGCCACCCACCACGACGAGAAGCGTCGAGTCCATTTGCGGCAAAGTCACGAGATCGCTATCATATGCTGCCCCAGGGAGACACGCGTGGGACCGTCCGGGCGCGTGTTTTGGTCGGCAGGTTCGTCGTGGCATCGCAACTCACCGAGCCGATTCAGTTCGGCAAGTACACGCTCTTCGAGCTCATCGGCCGCGGTGGCATGGCCGAGGTGTACAAAGGGCGGATCACGGGCCCCGCGGGCTTCGAGCGGACGTTCGTGGTCAAGCGGATCCTGCCGCATCTCTCGGACGACGCGACCTTCATCAGCATGTTCGTCGAGGAGGCGAAGCTCTCGGCGCGCCTCAACCACCCGAACATCGTCCACATCTTCGAGCTCGGCTCCGTCGAGGGCGAGTACTTCATCTCGATGGAGTACATCCGCGGCCACGATCTGTCGGAGACGATGCGCGCGATCTGGAAGGCGCTCGGTCCGCCCCGGCCCGAACTGGTCGCCTACGTCGGGCGCGAGGCCTGCCGCGGGCTGGCCTACGCGCACAACCTGACGGACGAGAACGGCCGCCCGCTCGGGATGATCCACCGCGACGTCTCGCCGTCGAACGTCATGCTCTCCTACGAGGGCGCGGTGAAGATGCTCGACTTCGGCATCGCCAAGGCGCTGGGCGACTCGCAGGAGGCGACGAAGAGCGGCACGTTGAAGGGCAAGTACGCGTACATGGCGCCCGAGCAGACCGAGGGCGACAACATCGATCACCGCAGCGACATCTTCGCGATCGGCACCGTGCTGCACGAGGTGCTGACCGGGCGCCGCCTGTTCAAAGGACAGAACGACGTCCAGACGATCGAGCGCGTGCGCCACGGCGAGATTCCGCCGCCGTCGGCCCAGAACCCGGCTATCCCGCGCGAGATGGATCACGTCATCCTGAAGGCGCTGCAGCGCGATCCGGCGCGACGCTGGAGCAACGCCGCCGACATGGCCGACGCGCTGGACGACATCGTGCACGCGGCGCGCTTCCAGCCGACCCACCTGACGCAGATTCTCTATGACCTTTTCCCGACCGAGGGCGGCGCGCCACAGCCGCGCACGGGCAGCCAGCGGTCTGGGTCGCGGAGCGTGAGCGGTCAGTCGATCCGGTCGAACCGGACGGTCCCGCCGATCGCGCGCACGATGTCGGGCGCGCATCCGCTGCCGATCGAACCGGTCGGGTCTTCCCCGACGTCGCTGAAGCCGAAGGCGAGGTTTCCGACCGCGGCGGTCGTTCTGGTCGTGCTGGCGGGCGCCGGTTTCGGAGGGTGGAAGGTCTTCGGGGCTCACCGCACCGACGCCGTCCGGGTGACGTCGATCGGCGACCCCAACCGCAAGTTCCACGTCTACGTGAAGTCGATGCCCGACGGCGCGGACATCTTCCTCGGCGAGAGCAAGCGACCGATCGGCGCGACGCCGGTGACGCTGCCCATCGATCTGACGGGCGTGACGTCCGTGAAGCTGACCCTGAAGAAGGCCGGCTACGAGGACTACGAGCAGATCGTCGTCGACGACACGCCGCTGTCGATCAACCTGACCGCGGTCGGCGCGGCTCCGGCCCCGCCGGGAGGCGCCGGCCCGCCGCCCGCGCCCGATCAGCCGGGCGGGGCGGGAAAAGACAAGGACAAGTCGTCGAGCAGCTCGGGCAAGTCGTCCAAGGGGGACGGTTCGCACTCGCACCACCACAGCAAGCCCGCGGCCAAACCGGCGGCAGGCTCGTCCGACGAACCGAGCGGCGAGATCACCGAGTAGAGCGACCATGTTCCGCGGGCGCGTCGTCGCCGTCGTCATCCCGGCCTGCAACGAGGCCGACAAGATCGCGGCCACGATCCGTTCGGTCCCCGGTTTCGTCGACCACATCGTCGTCGTCGACGATGGCAGCCGCGATGCGACGGCGGCGATCGCGCGGCGTGCGGTCCGGCGCGCCTCGTCGCGCGGGCGCGGAAGCGCGTCGCGCGTCGAAGTCGTCGTCCACGAACGCAACCGCGGCGTCGGCGCCGCCATCGCGACCGGCTATGCGCGGGCGCTGGCGCTGGGCGCGCACGCGACCGCGGTCATGGCGGGCGACGGGCAGATGGACCCGGCGGATCTGCCGCGCCTGCTCGCGCCGGTCGTGGGCGGCGAGGCCGACTACGCGAAGGGGAACCGGTTCGCGTGGCCGGGCGGCTGGCGAATGATGCCGCCCGTGCGCATGTTCGGCGGCGCCGTCCTGTCGTGGCTGACGGGGCTCGCGTCGGGTTACCGGCACATCGGCGACTCTCAGTGCGGGTACACCGTCGCCTCCCGCCACGCGCTGCTGGCGATCGGCTCCGATCTGTTCGCGCGCTACGGATACCCGAACGATCTGCTGGCGCGGCTCGCAGCCGCCCGCGTTTGCGTCGTGGACGTGCCGGTGCGGCCGGTCTACGGGCCAAGCTGGCGTTCCGGCCTGCATCCCCTGCGCGTCGCGCCCCGGATCACCTGGCTCCTGCTGCGCGCGTCCGGTCGCCGGATGCGCGCGCGCTGGCGCGGGACGCCCGTGGTCGTCGAGGAGACGGCCGGGATCGCCGCGCCGTCATGAACGTCGGCCTCGTCACGACGTCGTTTCCGCGCCACGCCGGCGATTACGCGGGCAGCTTCGTCGGCGATCGCGTCCAGCGGCTGCTCGCAGACGGGCACAGCGTCGAGGTGATCGCCGCGGGTGATGGCGGCCCGGCACGCGAGATCGAGCACGAACGATTGACGGTCACGCGGATCGCCGCCCCTCACCCGGGAAATGAAGGACTTTTTTACGGCGCGGGCGCGCCGGAGGCGCTGGAGGGTGGCGGCGCCGCGATCTGGTTTGCGGCCGCCCGCTTCACGGCGGCGCTCGCGGCCGCGGTGCGGGCGCGCGCGCATCGCTTCGAGGTCGTCGAATCGCACTGGCTGGTCCCGAGCGCGCTCGCAGCCGTCGCGGGGGCGCCCGGCTGCCGCCAGCGCGCGTACGCGCACTCCGGGGACGTCGCGTTGCTCGAGCGCATCCCCTTCGGGCGGACGATCGCGCGCCGCCTCGTCCGCGCCGGGATCGCCTTCCACTTCGTCAGCGACGAGCTCGCGACGCGGTTCGCGGCGCTGGCCGGCGCCGCGCGTCCGCTCGGCGCCGTCACGCCGCTGTCGCCCCCGGCCGACGATTGGTCGCCGCGCACCGGCGCGGACGCGATGGGGCGCCGGCAACTCGGGCTTGCCCGCCCCACCGTGCTCGCCGTCGGCCGGCTGGTTCCGATCAAGGGCCACGATCGGTTGCTGCGGGCGTGCGCTCGAGCCCAGACCGGGCGCGGTGCCCCCGGTGCGCTCGAGGTGGTGATTCTCGGCGACGGCCCCGAGCGCCTCCGACTCGGGCGCCTGGCCGCCGACCTCGGCGTTCGCCTCAGGCTGCCCGGCTTCGTCCCCCGCGCCGAGGTCGCGCGCTGGCTGCGAGCCTGCGACGTCTATGTGCAGCCGTCCGTGCGGCTGGCGAACGGGCGGGGCGAAGGCGCGCCGCTCGCAACCGCCGAAGCGCGCGCGGTCGGAATTCCGGTACTGGTCGATAGCGACGTCGGCCGGCTCGCGGAAGGCCTTCGCCGCGGTCTTCACCTCGAAGACACGGGCGTGTAACCGAATACGCACCGCCAGGACCCTGGCGCGTAGCGCGCTGCGCGGTTGGAGGCGCTCGAGATTCGCTAAGATCCTGGAACCATTGGCTCGAGCTGACGGCATGCCCCGTGCTGTCAAACTATCCACCGCGAGGCCCCCGCTTGTCGCAGCGCGTTCAAACCCAGCCCGAGCTCTCCGTGGTCGTGTCCGTGGCCGACCAGGAGGATTCGATCGGTCACCTGATCCGCAACGTGGCCGCGCACCTGTCCAGCCTCGGCCGTACCTTCGAGATCCTGATCGTCAACGCGGGCTGCAGCGACAACAGCATGTCGATCGCGAGCGTGCTCGCCGGCTCGATGCCGCAGATCGAGGTGCTCGCGCGCGATTCCGGCGGCCGCGCCTTCCTCCGCGGCACCTCCGAGGCGCGCGGTGACGTGATCGTGCTGCTCGATGCGAGCAAGCCGGCTTCGCTGGCGCCGCTGGCGTGGGCGCTGTCCCGCATCGCGGCGGGCCGCGACGCGGTCGTGCTGCGCGGCCGGTACATCGTGGCGCGGCGGCTGGCGGTTCTGCCGGTCATCGTGCGCGCCGCCGGGCCGGGCGTCCTGTTCGAGGCGGTGTTCGAACGCCGCGCGCAAGAGCTGGGGATCGACATCGTCGGGTCGCGCCCCCGCCGGCCGGTGCCGCTGCTGCTGCGGCCGGTCCTCCGCTTTCTAGCCGCGTAGCCGCCCTTCCGCTGCTGTCATTTGGTGGCCATGTGCTAACCTGGTTAGCTCATTGAGCTGGGTTGTCGCGATATTCGGCCTCGCGCTCCTGATCGTCCTTCATGAGGGCGGCCATTTCCTGGTGGCGCGCCTGTGCGGGATGCGGGTCGAGCGGTTTTCGATCGGCTTCGGTCCGCCGCTGGCCAGCTTCAAGCGCGGCGGCACGATCTTCCAGATCGCGCCCATCCCGCTGGGTGGTTTCGTCCAGATCACCGGACTGAACCCGAGCGAGGAGTTCGACAAGAACGATCCGATGGTCTACCCGAACAGGCCGCGCTGGATGCGCCTCCTGACGGTGCTGGCCGGGCCGATCGCGAACTACCTGACGGCGATCGTCCTGGTGTTCGTGGTTCTGGCGGGCTTCGGCGCGCCGCCCAAGACCAAGACCCAGTGGATCGAGGAGCCTCAGGCGGGCCGGCCCGCGGCGATCGCCGGGCTGCAGGTCCACGACATCCTGGTCGCGGCGAACGGCCAGATGGTCGACGCCGATCATCCGATCAGCGACATCATCAAGGCGAGCGAGGGCAAGCCCGTCCAGATCAAGGTGTTGCGCGGCGGCCAGCCGATGACGTTCGCGGTGACGCCGGACAAGACGTCGGGCGCCTACCAGGTCGGCATCGAGATCGGCGCGGCGGGGCCGCGGACGCCGGTGTCGATCAAGACCGCGGCCAAGGACGCGATCGTCTACCCCTACTATGCGTCGGCCGAGATCCTGGATGGCCTCTACCACATGATTCGCCGCGACGTGCAGGCGGATCTGTCCGGGCCGGTCGGGATCACCAAGCAGATCGCGAAGGCGGCCAGCCGGGGCATGGTCAGCTTCCTGTCGCTGCTGGCGTTGCTGTCGGTCTACCTGGGCCTCTTCAACCTGTTGCCGCTGCCGGCGCTCGACGGCGGCCGCGCCGTCTTTCTGGGTTGGGAGTCGATCACCCGCAAGAAGGTCGATCCGCGGATCGAGGCCGCCGTCCACACGGCCGGTTTCGTGCTGCTGATGGGTGTCTTGCTGGTGGTCAGCTGGAAAGACATCAAGAACCTCATCTTCAAGGCGTAAGGGCCGGTGTCGCCACGAGGCGGCGGTCCGCCGGCTCGGCGCGGAGGTAAGAGGTCGGCGATTCAGCGGGGGCTGGTGGGCGAGCGCGCCCTGGTCGGCACGCCCTACATGGCCGACGCGGCCCTGCGCGACCAGTACACGCGCGACATCGCGCCGCGCACCCGCGCGGCGCTCGGCAAGATCCTGGCGGAGGTCTATCCGGAGACCGGCGGCGCGCCGCGCCCGTCGCGCGTGCTCGACCTCGGGACCGGGACCGGCGCCGCGGTCGAGGCGGTGCGCGCGCACCTCGGCGCCGAGGTCGAGCGCGGAGCCATCGAGCGCGGAGCCATCGAGATCGTCGGCGTCGATCGCGTCGCGGCGCCCGGCGTGGTGACCGCGAACCTGGCCGCGGACCTGCCGGCGGTCAGCGGGCGCTTCGACCTGATCGTCGCGGCGCACCTGCTCGGCGAGCTCTACCTCGACCGGCCGCGCGACGAGCGAGTCGATGCGCGGGCCGGGCGGGTGCAGGCCTGGGCGGACGGGCTCCTGGAACCCGGCGGCACCATCATCCTCGTGGAACCGGCGCTGCGCGAGACGTCGCGCGAGCTGCTCGCCGTGCGTGACCAGCTGCTGGCGCTGTCCGACCTGGAGATCGTGGCGCCCTGCTTCTGGACCGGCGCCTGCCCGGCGCTCGCGAACCCGCGCGACTGGTGTCACGACGCCGTCGAGGTCGGGGCCGGGCCGCGCGTCGATTTCTCGTACCTCGTGCTGCGCGATCGCTGGCGGCCGATCCCGGGCCAGCTGCGCTACCGCGTCGTCAGCGACCCGCTGCCCGAGAAGGGGCGCCTCAAGCTGTACGCGTGCGGCCCGACCGGCCGGCACGCGTTCATCCGCCTCGATCGGCACGAGACACCCGCGAACGCGGGCTTCGGCCAGCTCGTCCGGGGCGATGTCGTACGAATAGCCGGCGCGACGGAGCTCAACGAGGCGTTGATGCGCGTCGAGCCCGCGACCGCCGTGAAGAAGATCTAGCCGCCTACGTGCCGGCAGCGTAGTCGTCGTTGTAGGCGATCTGCTCGGGCGTCAGCGCGTCGATCGACAGCCCCTGCGTCGTCAGCTTGATGCGCGCCAGCTCCTGATCCTGCTCGGGCGGCAGCTCGGAGACGCCCGGCTTCATCGACTTGCCTTCCTTGGCCAGCTTGCAGAGCGCCAGGTACTGGTTGGCGAACGACATGTCCATGACCTCGGACGGGTGGCCCTCGGCGGCGGCCAGGTTGACGAGCCGCCCCTGGGCCAGCACGTAGACCCGGCGGCCGTTCTTGAGGACGTACTCCTCGTTGGCGTGGCGGATCTCGCGCTTCGCCTTCGACCGCGCTTCCAGGTCGACGAGGTTGATCTCGCAGTCGTAGTGGCCCGTGTTGCAGACCAGCGCGCCCTCTTTCATCACGTCGAAGTGCCGGCCGACGATGACGTCCTTCATCCCGGTCGCGGTGATGAAGATGTCGCCCAGCTTCGCCGCGTCGTCCATCTTCATGACGCGGAAGCCGTCCAGCGTCGCCTTCAGCGCCGCCGTCGGCTTGATCTCGGTGACGATGACGTTGGCGCCCAGGCCGCGCGCCCGGATGGCGACGCCGCGGCCGCAGTGGCCGTAGCCGGCGACGACGAACGTCTTGCCCGCGACCAGCACGCTCGAGGCGCGCAGGATGCCGTCCAGCGACGACTGCCCCGTGCCGTACACGTTGTCGAAGTCCCACTTGGTCTCGCTGTCGTTGACGGCGATGACCGGGTAGAGCAGCTTGCCGGCCCGACCCATCGCGCGCAGGCGGTGCACGCCGGTCGTGGTCTCCTCGGTGCCGCCGATGACGTCCTTGGCCAGATCCTTGTAGCGATCGTGCACGCGGAAGATCAGGTCGGCGCCGTCATCCAGCGTCAGCGTCGGCTTCATCTCCAGGGTCTTGTCGATGCACCAGTAGAACTCGTCCGTCGACAGGCCGTGCCACGCGTAGATGGACGTCCCCTCGGCGGCCAGCGCGGCGGCGACGTCGTCCTGGGTCGACAGCGGGTTGCAGCCCGACCACGACACCTCGGCGCCGGCGGCGCGGATGGTGCGGATCAGGACCGCCGTCTCCTTGGTCACGTGAAGGCAGCCGGCGACCTTCATCCCCTTGAGCGGCAGATCCTTCTTCCCGGCCTCGCGCAGGTGCATCAGCACGGGCATGCGGCTCTCGGCCCACTCGATGCGCAGCCGTCCTGCATCGGCCAGCTTGGCGTCGGCAATCTTGAAGTTCGACATCCGCGGGACCCTACTTTCCGGCCTCGATTGAGTCAAGCGAAGTCCGCGAAAATCATCTACAATCGTCCCTCTCCAACTTCCGCATGCACTCTCACCTCGCGCAGGAGTGGTCGGCCGCATGGCCGCTTCCCGCCATCGCCATCGGCCTCTTGGTCGTCCTGGCATTCCTGCGGGCGGTCGTCGACCCCGCCGAGCGCGGGCGCGTCAAGGCCGGAATGTTCTTCGCCGGCGCCTACCTGGCGATGATCACCGGCTTCGCGCTGGTGCAGCGTCCGCTGCCGGCGCCCGGCCACCACGACTGGCTGCGCGTGCTGGCGGTGCTGCTCCTCTGTTTCGCGCTGGTCATCGCGGCCAGCCTGCTGGTGTTCGACGTCGTGCTCCGGCGGCGGGAGATGCCGCGCATCCTCCGTGATCTCTTGCAGGGCGTCGCCTACCTGATCACCGCGGCGTTCGTGCTGACGCGTTCCGACGTCGACGTGGCGCGCGTGTTCACCGCGTCGGTGCTGACGACGGCCGTCATCGGCCTGGCGCTGCAGGACACGCTGGGCAACGTGATGGCGGGGCTGGCGCTGCAGCTGGAACGCGACTTCGAGGTCGGCGACTGGATCAACGTCGGCGATCGCAATTCGCCGATCATCGGCCGCATCCGCGAGGTGCGCTGGCGCGCGACGACGATCGTCACGCGGAACGGCGACCTGATGTTGATCCCGAATTCGGCGATCACGCGCGCGATGCTGACGAACTTCAGCCGGCCCACGAACGCGCACCGGCAGTGGGTCTACATCCGCGTCCACTTCCGCCACCCGCCCGCGCGCGTGCGCGAGGTGGTCGTCGACGCCGTTCGCGGGCTGTCGTTCGTGCGCGCCGAGCCGTCGCCGGACTGTCTGCTCTGGGAGTTCGGCCAGGACGCCAGCACCTACGCCTGCCGGTACTGGATGGACGACATCCAGCGCGACGACACGATGGACAGCGACGTGCGCAGCGCCATCTGGTACGCGCTGCACCGGGCCGGCATGGAGATCCCGTTCCCGTCGCGCAACATCAACGTCACCGAGATGAACGAGGACCGGATCCAGCGCAAGCTGGACGAGGAGTACGCGCGGCGGGTCGATGCGCTCTCGCGCGTCGACGTGTTCCGCGCCCTCGACGCCGAAAAGATCGATCGCCTGTCGCGACGGCTGCGGCACGTCGTCTTCGGTCCGGGCGAGCTGATCCTGCGCCAGGGCGATCCGGGCGATTCTCTTTACCTCGTGCGGGGCGGACAGGTGGCGGTCCAGATCGGCGTGCTCGGCGCGTCGAAAGAGGTGGCGACGCTGGGCGACGGCCAGTTCTTCGGCGAGATGTCGCTGATGACGGGCGAATCGCGCACCGCGACCGTGGTCGCGAAGACCGACGTCGAGTGCTACATCGTCGACAAGGAGGCGTTCCAGGAGATCGTCCACGAGAAGCCCGACCTGGCCGGCACGATCAGCGACATCCTGTCGCGGCGGCAGGTCGATCTCGGCGTCAAGCGGTCGCTGACGCCGGTGCCGACCGCGGCGCAGACCAGCCAGCTCCGTTCGCGGATCGCCGCGTTCTTCGGCCTCGGCGGCGGCAAGTCGCGCGGCTAGCGATCGTTCAGTCGAGATACCGCGGCGAGAATTCTCCTCGCCGATCCCACCAGCCCGCGTTGCGCCGGCGGCGGCAGAGCGGCCAGAAGGGTCAGCCCCGCTCGCGTCGGCATATCGATCGAAGCGCGCGCCCGCTCGATCAGACGGCGGGCGTCGTCGCCACGTCCGTTTTCGATCAACGCCATCCCGAGCGACAGGACCGCCGTGCGGTATTGCCGAGCGAGGTCCGGTCGAATGCGCAGCAGCGCCGGATCGTCGAGGCAACGGCGAGCGACGAACTCGGCCTGGGTGAGCGCCTTCAGCCGTCCGGCGCTCGATGTCCACGAGCGGGTCTCGGATTGGCCATGGATCCGGTAGCGGGTCAGGCGGCGCGGGTCGTAGAAGGCGCCGGCGCCGGTGCGCGCGGCCAGATACGTGATCCAGGCGTCGTAGTAGGTCCCGACCTCGGCGGGAAAGTCGCCCCAGTCGATCGCCGACTTGCGGAACACGGCGGCCATCGCGGCCGGCAAGACCCGGGTGACCAGCGCGAGCTCCAGGAAGGGATGAAGCACGCCCGCCGGCAGCCCGTCGCGATGCCAGTAGCGCGTGTTGCGGTTCGCCTCGTCCTCGTTCAGGCGGCCTTCCGCGTCGATGATGGCGTGGTCGCAGAAAGCGACGCTCAGCGTCTCGTCGCGCTCGAGCGGCGGCACCATCGCCGCGAGGAAGCCGGGCTCCCATTCGTCATCGTCGTGCAAGGTGGCGACGTACTTGCCGCCGGCGGCCGCCATCGCGCCCCAGATGTTCCGCCCCATCCCGAGGTTGACCGGGTTGCGAACGTACCGGAGGCGCGGATCGTCGAACTTCACCACCGTCGTGCCGTAGACATCCTCGACGCTGGCGTCGTCCGACACGATCACCTCGATGTTCCCGTACGTCTGCGCCAGCGCGCTGCGGATCGCGCCGTCGAGGTACCGGCTGCGATTGAAGGTGGGAACGACGACGCTGACCAGCGGCATTCCCCGCTCTGCCTCGCTGAGCGGCGGCATGACGCTTTTTGGCTGGTGAGCCTGTCGCTGTCAACTGCGATCGGATAACGTCAGCCGATGCGTTTCTGGAGCGAGCGGCTGCCGTACCTCGAAGACTTCGCGCGGTCTCATCGGGTGCTGCACCTCGGTCCGGGGCGGCACGAATGGGTGGGTGTCTCCGTCGACATCGTGCCGGAGGTGCGCCCTGACGTGGTCGCCGATCTGAACCGCCCGCCGTATCCGTTCCGCGACAACACCTTCGATGCCGCGTATGCGTTCTCGATCGTCGAGCACCTCGACAACTTCTTCGGCGTGTTCGCGGATCTTCACCGGGTGCTGAAGCCCGGAGGGTTCGTCGCGCTGCTGACGCCCCACTTCTCCAACGTCAGCTCCTACATCGACCCGTCACACCGTCTCCACCTGTCGGCCCGGTCCTTCGACTACTTCATCGAGGGGACGAACCTGTTCGCCAGCTACGGCTTTTACAGCGGGGCCCGCTACCGCCTGCGCGAGCGACTGTTGATGCTGCAGCGCCCCTGGAACCTCGTGCCGGGGCTTCAGCGCGCCGTGAACCGCTCGACCGATCTGTACGAGGAACACTTCTGCTACGTGATGCGCGGCGCCGGTCTCTACATGGAGCTCGAGGCGCTCAAGTAGCGGGGCCGATCAGCGGGCGGACGTCGACCGCGCGCATGCCGGCGCGATGCGCGGCCTCGAGGCCGATGTCCGTGTCCTCATAGACGGTGCAGGCGGCCGGCTCGACCGCGATGCGCCGCGCCGCCTCCAGGAAGACGTCGGGCTCGGGCTTGTGGCGCGCCGTGTCCTCGGCCGCGACAATGGCGGCGAACCAGTCGGCGATTTCGAGCGCCTCGAGCGTGCGCACCACCAGCCGCCGAACACTTCCGGAGGCGATGGCCAGCGGCCCCTCGGCGCGGTGCCGG
>DATFXS010000057.1:0-3082 GCA_035315605.1 Polyangia bacterium | reverse complement strand
CAACGCGCCCGGACGGTGGCGCAGGCGCGGCCGCAGCACGAGCAGCAGCGCGGTGAAGATCGCCAGCTCGCCGGCGGCTTCATAGAGCTGCGTCGGGTGCAGCGCGGGCGTCGTCTCCCAGCCGGCCGGGATCGCGCCGTGCCCCGCCAGCTCGTCGAAGGCGACCGATCCCCGAGGGAACGAGACCCCCATCCGCCCGCCGCCCACCTTGCCGAAGCAGCAGCCCGCGGCGAAGCAGCCGAGCCGCCCGAACGCGTGGCCGAGCGCCAGCGCCGGCGCGAACAGATCGCCGAACGCCGCGAACGACCAGCCCTCGCGCCGGGCGAACCGCCAGCCGACCAGCGCCGCGCCCGCGATGCCGCCGTAGAACACCAGGCCGCCCTGCCAGATCGCCAGGATGCGCGTGCAGTCGGACAGGACGCCGCCCGCCGACCGCGGCGCGCCGCCGCCGTGGACGCAGATGCGCGCGAAATCGCCGGCGTTGACGATGCCGTAGACGACGCGCGACCCCACCAGACCGGCCACGATCATCCAGAACGCGGCGTCCAGCACGCGCCCGCCGTCGAAGCCGCGGCGCCGCCCCTCGCGGTAGGCGAGCGCAATCCCGGCCGCCAGCCCGACCGCGATCAGCACGCCGTAGCTGTGCAGCGCGATCTCCCGTCCGCCGAACCGCAGCGTGAACAGGGTGTTGAACAAGGGCTACGCCTTCGCGGGCGGCGTCCCGGTTGCGGTCTTTCGCGCCGACCGCGACGAGAGCGCCATGTCCAGCAGCATCAGCCCGACGCCGATGCACAGGGCCGCGTCGGCGACGTTGAACGCGGGCCATTCGTGCACACCCACCTTCCAGACGACGAAGTCGGTCACCCGTCCGTACATCATCCGATCGACGAGGTTGCCGACCGCGCCGCCGCCCACCAGGCCGAGCGCGACGTGCAGGCGCGTGTTCTCGACCGGCGTCTTGCGCAGGTAGAAGAGGACCAGCAGGAACGCGCCGATCGCCAGCAGCGTCAGCAGCACCCGCCCGCCCGGAATGTCCTGCAGCATGCTGAACGCGACGCCGGGGTTCTCGGCGTAGCGCAGGTCGAAGTAGCCCTGGATGATCACCTTGGGGCGGAAGGGGCCGCGCGGTCGCAGATACTGCCGCGCCAGCACCTTGGTCCACTGGTCGAGCACCAGGCTGACGATCGTGAAGATCGCGAACAGGACGTACTTGCGGCGGGCGCTCGGTGCGGAATCGGTCACGACGGCAACTTCCCTTTCATATCTACATTGCCTTCAATCACGGCCGCGCAGCGCAAGCAAAGATTCGGGTCGGCGGCGCCAGCCCCCGCCGCCTCCCCGGTCCGGCGCCAGCAGCGCGGGCAGGTCGGCCCGGGCGCTTCGTCGATGGCGATGATCGTTTCGGAGCCGGCGGGCGCGTCCGTGTCGTCCAGCTCGACCCGCGACACCACGCACAGCTCGGCGAGGTGGCCCAGGCTCCACTGCCAGTGGGGCCGCTCGGCGGCGGTGGGCGTGACGCGCGCCCGCGCCTCCAGCGACTTGTGGCCGGCGGCGCGGAACGGCTCGAGCTTCTGCAGGATCGCCTCGCGCCGCGGGCGGATCTCGTCGGTCCAGCGCTTGTTCGGATTGCCGAGCTTCTCGCCCTCGTCGACCAGCCGCACCGCCGCGTGGACGTCGAACGGCTCGCCGGTCGCGCGCGAAAGCTCGTCGGCGACGTCCTGCGCGGTGAAGCAGAGGAAAGGCGCGATCCAGAGGGAGATCGTGCGAATCATCTCGTGCACGGCCGTCTGCACGCTGCGCCGCGCGCGCCCGGCCGCGGCCTCGCAGTAGAGGGCATCCTTGATCGGGTCCAGGTACTCCGCCGACACCGTGATCGCGTAGTCGTTCACGAGGCGCACGACCTCGTGGAACGCGTAGCGGCGGTAGGCGTCGAAGATCTGGTGGTCGCGCTCGCGCAGCACGCCGAGCGCCAGCAGATCCAGCTCGCGCAGCTCGTGATCCTCCAGGCGATCGCGCGACGGCACGAAGTCGTACAGGTTCGACAAGAGGTAGCGGCAGGTGTTGCGGATCTTCCGGTACGACTCGCCGAGCTGAGCGAGGATCGTCTCCGAGAAGACGACGTCGCCCTGGTAGTCCGAGGCCGCGGTCCAGAGCCGCAGCAGCTCGGCGCCGTTCTTCTCCATCCAGACGGCGGGATCGACGTACGTGATCTTCGCGCCCGCGGCCCGCGCCTTCGCGATCTCCGACTTCGAGTACGGCTTGCCGCGCTCGTCCAGCACCCAGCCGTGCGTCAGCACCGCCTTGTAGGGCGCCTGCCCGCGCGTCGCCGCGCCGGTCAGCAGCGCCGAATGGAACCACCCGCGGTGCTGGTCCGCCCCCTCCAGGTAGAGGTCGACCTTCTCGCCCGCCGGCAGGAGCTTGCCCTCGGCGACCGCCGCCCACGACACGCCCGATTCGAACCAGACGTCGACGATGTCGTGCTGCTTCTCCCACGGGCCGCCGCAGGTGCAGGGCAGGGTGCCGGGACGCAGCAGCTCGGCGGACGGGCGCGCGAACCAGGCGTTCGATCCCTCGCGCGCGAAGATGTCGGCCACGTGCTCGATAACCTTGGCGTCGAGCAGATCCTTCCCGCAGCCGCTGCAGCGGAACGCCGGGATCGGCACGCCCCAGACGCGCTGGCGCGACAGGCACCAGTCGGGGCGCGCCTCGATCATGCCGCGGATGCGGTTGTGCCCCCAGGCCGGGATCCACTGGGTGCGCTCGATCTCGGCCAGGGCGCGGTGGCGCAGCGACGTCGCGTCGTTCGCGTCGCCGAGGCGCGCGAACCACTGCTCGGTGGCGCGGAAGATGATCGGGTTCTTGCAGCGCCAGCAGTGCGGGTACTGGTGGCGCACGCTCTCGCCGGGCTTGTTCAGCAGCAGGCCGCGCGCCGCGAGATCCGCGACAATCCCCGGATTGGCGTCGAACACGCGTTTGCCCATCCACTGAGGCAGATCGATGGCGCCCGCGAACGCGCCGTGTTCATCGACGGGCGCGAAGATCTCCAGCCCGTGCTCGCGCCCGACCACGTAGTCCTCGGCAC
>DATFXS010000056.1:0-3489 GCA_035315605.1 Polyangia bacterium | reverse complement strand
TCGGCGAGCACCTGGTGCGCCTGCTGGCCACTCAGAACAAGGGGCGCGTGCGCGTGCTGGCGCACAGCGCGCCGCCGGCCTGGCTGAAGGATCGCGATCTGGGCGTCGAGATCGTGTCGGGATCGGTGACCTCGGCGGACGACGTCGCGCGCGTCATCGCGGGCGTCGACCAGATCTATCACCTGGCCGGGATGGTCTCGCACCGTGACGCCGACGCGCACCGCATGTACGCCGTGCACGTCGACGGCACGCGGCTGATCTGCGAGGCGGCCGCGCGCGCGGGCGTGTCGCGGATCGTGATGGCGTCGACCAGCGGCGTCGTCGCCGTCTCGCGCCGCGCCGACGACGTCGCCGACGAGGAGACGCCCACCCCGGTCGACATCATCTCGCGCTGGCCCTACTACGCGAGCAAGCTGTATCAGGAAGAGACCGCGCGGCGGGCGTGCGGAGACAAGGTCGAATTGGTGACGGTGAACCCGAGCCTGCTGCTGGGGCCCGGTGACGATCGCCTGAGCTCGACGCGGCCGATCGTGCAGTTTCTGGCGCGCGAGATCCTGCTGATGCCGGCGGGCGGGCTCAGCGTCGTCGACGCGCGCGACGTCGCCGCCCTGCTGCCGGTCGCCATGGCGCGCGGGACGCCGGGCGCCCGCTACCTTCTGGGTGCGGTCAACTGGACGTTCGCCGAGTTCTTCGGCCGCCTGGAACGGCTGACCAAGATCCCGGGTCCCAAGCTGAAGTTCACGGGCGAGTTTCCGCACCTCGCGGCGCGCGCGCAGGCGGCCGTCTTCAAGAAGCTGGGCCGCAAGGTACCGGTCGATCCCGAGAGCGTCGACATGGCGCAGTACTACTGGTACCTGGACGCGGGGAAGGCGGCGCGCGAGCTCGGCTTCGTGCCGCGCGATCCGGCCGACACGTTGCGCGACACGGTCGACTACGTCCGCGAGCGCGTCCTCGGCAAGAGCGCGTTCCGTTCCACCGCGAACGCCTGACAGCGCTCAGGGCTTCAGGATCTCGGTCAGGGGCTGGCGCGCGATCTGTGGATCGCCGAAGCTGGCGATTCCCCAGAGGCCCGCGAGCGCGGCGAGCAGATCGCCCTGCGTGCGGGTGATCGTCCAGATGTCGATGTACGTGCCGGGCGGCGCCACATGCGGCACGACCTCGAAGAAGCGCCCGACGTCCAGACGGCCGCCGCCCCGCCCTGCGATCACCACCGGGATGAACAATCCCTCGTCATCGTACCCGGCGCCGGAGTCGCTGATCCAGACGACCACGCTTCGATCCAGCAGCGTGCCGCTGCCGAGCGGTGTCGCGGCCAGCCGGTCGAGCAGTGATGCGAACTGTTGTGCGTACCAGTTCTGCAGCGTGACGAATGGGTTGCCGGGCCGGACGGCGCTGGCGGAGTAGATCGCATCGTAGAGGTCAGAGGTCTCGTCGGCGGCGGTGGGCACGTCGACGGTCAGGCCCAGCCCTCTGAGGGTCACCTGATCGCCCCACAGCAGCGTGACCGCGCAGGTCTTGGCCGTCGCGAGCGCTTCCACGGCGACGCCCATCTGGGCGGCGCCGATGCCCGGGTAGTCGACATTGATGTCGCCGGTGAGAGACGGCGCGCTGACGTTGTGGCCGAGAACGCGCAGCGCCACCGCCTGCGGATCGCGCTCGGCGGGGATCGCCGAGCCGGCGCGGTCGAAGGAGAGCCCCGGCAGGTTGTCGTACCCGAGCTGACCGACCGCGAGCCGCAGCGGCGGCCCGGCCATCCCGCCGCAGTCGCCGATCACCGTGTCGAGAGACGGTCCCTGCGCCGGCCCGCCCGGGTCGACGGACCGCCCCGTCAGGAGCGTCCTCATCGAGTCGCCGGTGACGACTTGCGCCCACTCGAGCCTCGGCCCCGCGTCGGCGGCGCCGGCGATCAGGCTGGCGTTGCCGAGCCCGCTCACCAGAATGATGTCGTTCTTGTGCGCTTCGAGCGGCTGCAGCATCGCGCTCATGGAGAAATTGCGATCGCTGCCGGTGGGCCACCACTCCGGATAGCTTGTGCCCCACCGGGTGTAGAAGATCAGGAGTCGCAGCGGGTCGCTCATCGCGCTGCTGCCGCCCGCGCCCGCAGTCGCGCCGCCGGCGCCCGCATTCGCGCCGCCGGCGCCCGCAGTCGCGCCGCCGCTCGATCCGGCGATCGCGCCGCCGCCGGAACCGGCTATTGCACCGCCGCCCGCGCCGGGTGTTACCCCGCCGCCGCTTCCCGTCGAACCGCTCCCTCCTCCGATACCCGCTGGCGCGCCGGCGGTCCCGGTGCCCGAATTTCCGAGCGTCCTTTTGTTAGCGCAGCCCGCGAAACCCGTGACGACCAGCACCAACAGAACAGCGAAACGACACATCAGGCTCTCCCTATGCCAAGGAGCGCATGCTAACAGCCTGAACGACGCCGCAACAAATCTGAGCCGTTTCGCAGAGGCGGATTTCCGTCGCGACCCTTGGCAGATTCTTGCCGGCGCGGTCGGTTCGTTGCCTTGACCGGCAACGTTCGACTGATATCAAATTTTGCGAATGAATGGCGGGGAGGCAGGATCGCCAGGCGGCGACGAACGGTCGACGGCAGCGGACCCAGCCACAGTGCGGCGGCAACCGACGGCGCGCATCGGCGGTTATCTCTCGCTGATCGTGACCGACGGCTCGGCGGCCACGCGGTATCCGGTCGTGGCCGAGGGCCACTTGTTGATCGGGCGGTCGAGCGCCAGCTGTGACGTGGTCATCTCGGATCCGCTCGTGTCGCGTGAGCACGCGATCCTGCAGATCGGCGACGAGCTGACCGTCGAAGATCTGGGCAGCGCGAACGGAACCATCGTCGCCGGCAAGCCCGTTCCCGCGCGCACGCCGGTGCGCGTGCAGCCCGGCCAGGTGATCTCGATCGGCTCGGCGAGCCTGCTGGTGGCCAGCGCCGTTCCCGGGCTCGAGGCGTCGAAGATCGAACCGATGTCGGGCCGCCGGGCCGAGCCCGCGCCGCGGTCCCGGGTTCTGCCCGTGCACGGCGAGGTGGTCGCGCGCGATCCGGCGATGCAGGCGCTTTACGATCTGGTCGACCGGATCGCTCCCGGCGACATCAGCGTGCTGGTGCTCGGTGAGACCGGCGTCGGGAAGGACGTCGTCGCGACCACGATTCACGAGCGCTCGCCCCGGCGCGGCAAGCCGCTGATCCGGATCAATTGCGCGGCGCTCTCCGAGTCGCTACTGGAAAGCGAGCTGTTCGGCCACGAGGCCGGCGCCTTCACCGGCTCGCGCGGCGCAAAGCCCGGGCTGCTCGAGACCGCACACGAAGGCACCGTCTTCCTGGACGAGGTGGGGGAGTTGCCGCTCGCGATGCAGGCGAAGCTGTTGCGCGTGCTGGAATCGTGCGAGGTCGCGCGCATCGGCGGGCTCTCGGCGCGGCGCATCGACCTGCGCTTCGTCTCCGCCACGAACCGAAACCTTCACGAAGAGGTCGAGCGCGGCGCGTTT
>DATFXS010000055.1:0-2097 GCA_035315605.1 Polyangia bacterium | reverse complement strand
CGCGCGCGCCGCCGCCGCGAGGACAAGAGCGTCCTCGACACCATCGTCGCGTCGATCGAGCGGCTGAAGCGCCAGCTCGGCACCGCCGACAAGGCGCGGCTCACCGACTACCTGGATGACGTGCGCGAGATCGAGCGGCGTCTCCAGAACGTCGAGGCTGCCAACCTGAGCGGCGAGAGCCGCAAGTTGCCGGGCGCGCCGGTCGGCGTCCCGGACTCCTACGACGAGCACGTGAAGCTCATGTTCGACCTTCAGGCCGTGGCGCTGGCGGCGGACATCACCCGCGTGTTTGCATTCAAGCTCTCGCGTGACGTGTCGGGCCGGGTCTTCCCGCAGACCGGCGTCACCACTGGATTCCACAACGCCTCGCACCACAACGAACGGCCGGAGCGCATCCTCGATTTCGCGAAGATCAACAAGTACCACATCAGCCTCGTCCCGTATTTCCTCGAGCGTCTGAAGCGGACCCCTGACGGCGACGGCAACCTGCTGGACCACTCGCTCGTCGTCTACGGGTCGCCGATGGGCAACCCGAACGTCCACAACCACAAGCGCTGCCCGCTGTTCCTCGCGGGCAAGGCGGGCGGCCAGATCAAAGCCGGACTCCATGTGAAGGCACCCGACGGGACGCCGATGGCGAACGTCTTCCTGACGCTGGCGCACATGCTGGGCATCGACGACATGGCGTCGTTCGGCGACAGCACGGGCGAGCTCGATGTGAACGCGACCGCGGATCTGTCGGCGGAATGAGGGAGCACCAGATGGCGATGCGACACGGCCTGGGCGGCGCGATCGCGGCCGCGTGCACGGCGGCAAGCTTCTTCTCCGGGTTTGCCCTCCACGCGGCGGAACCGATTGCCGACGCGGCGATGCGTGGCGACCGATCGGGCGTGCTCGCGATGATCAAGCAGGGCGCCGACGTGAACGCGCCGCAGGGCGACGGCGTGACCGCGCTGCATTGGGCGGCGCGCTACGGCGATGCCGACCTGGTGACGGCGCTCGTCGCGGCGGGCGCGAATGCGCGAGCGGTCACCACCTTCGGCGCGTACACACCTCTGCACCTGGCGGCCGAGCGCGGCTCGGCCGGCGCCGTCTCGGCCCTCGTCCAAGCGGGCGCGATGGTCGACGCCCGGACGAGCACCGGCGCGACGCCGTTGATGCTGGCCGCTGCCGCCGGCGCCCCGGCGGCCATCTCCGCGCTTGTCGACGGGGGGGCGGACGTCAACGCCGGTGAGAGCGATCGGCTCCAGACGCCACTGATCTTTGCCACCGCGAACAATCGTCTCGAGGCCGTGCGCCTGCTCCTCGCGCGCGGCGCCGATCCGAATGCGGCCACGATGCTCACCGATCTCTCGGCGCTGAGCAAGAATGGACAGAACCCTGACGGCCGCAATCTCGCGGCCACGCCGGAGCGGAGTCGACGCGCGGCCCCGGTCAGAATCCTGGTCCCCGGCGCGGAGCGCCAGCCCCTCTTCAACGAGCAGGTGGCGTGGCAGGGCGGGATGACGCCCCTCTTATACGCGGCACGGCAGGGGTACATCGACATCGCGACAGCTCTTCTCGACCGGGGGGTTTCGGTGAACCAGCGCAAGGGCGGCGACCATGCCTCGGCGCTGCTCGTGGCAACGGTGAACGGCCAGTTCGACCTTGCCAGCATGCTGCTCGAGCGGGGTGCCGATCCGAACCTGATCGCGGAAAACGGCGTCGGACCGCTCTACGCGGCCATCAACCTGGCGTGGGCGCCGCGCGCGGGCTATCCACAACCGCGGGCGCAGGCGAATCAGCAGTTGAGTTACCTGGATTTCATGAAGCGGCTGCTCGATGCAGGCGCCGATCCGAACCAGCGCGTCAACAAAAAGGTCTGGTACTCGAACTTCAACTTCGATCAGTCGGGCGTCGACGAAGCCGGCGCCACGCCTTTCTGGCGCGCCGCCTACGGCGCAGACGTAGACGCGATGAAGCTGCTGGTGTCGTACGGCGCCGACCCGAACATTCCCACGGTGAAACCCGCCGAGCGTCCGGAAACGGGCGATGTCGGCCGCCGGGAGATGCGCGATGTCTCGCCGCTTCCGCCGATCCCGACTGGCGGGCCGGGCG
>DATFXS010000054.1:0-2890 GCA_035315605.1 Polyangia bacterium | reverse complement strand
CCGCCACTTCATCGCCCGCGGCCTGGCGGCGCTCGAGGCGGTGGCGCAGGAGACGGCCGCGACGTTTCTGGTCGGCGACGCGGTCAGCATCGCCGACGTCTATCTGGTTCCCCAGCTCTACAATGCGCGCCGCTTCAAGGTCGACCTGGCGTCCGTTCCTACGCTGGTGCGCGTCGAAGCGGCGTGCGCCGCGCTGCCGGCGTTCGCTGCGGCGCACCCGGACGTGCAATCCGACGCGAAGCGGACACCCTGAGACGGAGACCGGGCGCGCCGCCCGGCGCGATCACCACTTCTCGATCTTGGGCTTCGCCGGCGTCGGCGCCGCCGGCGGCGGCGACGTGGGCGCCGCGGGGGGCGGCGAGGTCGAAGGTCCGGCCGCCGTCCCGACCGTGTGCGCGGCGTTTGCTTTCTTGGGCTGCGCCGGGGCCGGCCTTTCGTGGCTCGCCGCCTTCATCTTCTGCCGTTCGAGCCGCACGGTCTTGTCGAAGTCGCCGCCCAGCGGAACGTCCAGTTCGACGGGCGCGAACCCGTCCTTGGCGACGCGCACGCCGAGGACCCCCGACTTCCGATCGAGACGCTGCTCGAACGGCGTCGCGCCGATCACCACCCCGCGCTTGGCGTCGGTCACCAGGGCGCCAGCGGGATCGGACCCGATGCGGACGGTGATCTGCGCCGGCGCAGGCGCCTCGCGCGGCGGCGCCTGAACCGGAGCGGACGGCGGCGGGGCGGGCTTTTCGGGCGCGGTCGCCGCGACGGGCGCCACCGGAACGGGCGTCTCCTGGTGCTTGCCGCCCGACGCCGCCAGCGCCACCACCACGACGATCGCGACCGCCGCAACCGCCCCGGCGATCACGATCGGCCGCTTGCGCGCGCCGCGCTTCGCCTCCGGCGTCTCGGCCATCGTCGCGTTGATGCCCGCCATCTCACCGGTCGCGGTCCGGAAGGTGCTGGGCTGCCGGGTCGACTGGGGCACGTGCAAGGGAGGCGCGCCCGTCCCGGCGATCGTTGTCGGGCGGGGCGGAAACGTGCTCGCCCCGGACAACGCGCGCAGCGCCGCGCGCATCTCGGTCGCCGACTGGAAGCGCGCGCCGGCCGACTTGGCCAGCGCCTTGTTGATCACCACCTCTATCGACTCCGGGATCGACGGATTTCGCGAACGCGCCGAGGGCGGCGGCTTGGTCATGTGGGCGAGAACGACGTCGCCCCAGCCCGCGCCCGTGAAGGGCGGCGCCCCGCACAACATCTCGAACAAGATGACGCCGATCGCGTAGACGTCGGTCCGGTGATCGATCTCCTCGGTCACCCCGCGGCACTGTTCGGGGGACATGTAGGGCGGCGTGCCCATCAGTGAGCCGGCCTGTGTCTTCGCGGAGCCGGCCGAAAGGTCGCCGCGCAGCTTCGCGATGCCGAAGTCCAGAACCTTCACGCGGATGCCGCCCGGCGCCGATTCGTCGGGCACGAGGAACAGGTTGTCGGGCTTGAGGTCGCGGTGAACGATCCCCTTTCCGTGCGCCGCGGCCAGCGCGGCCGTCGTCTGCAAGGTGATGTCGACCGCCTCGGGCACCTCGACTGTGCCGCGCGCGATCCGGTGCCCCAGGCTCTCGCCCTCGAGAAACTCCATCATGAGGTAGGGAATTCCGGACGGCAGCCGCCCGACGTCGATGATGTCGATGATGTTCGGGTGGCGGATCGCGTTCGCCGCGCGCGCCTCGTTCATGAAGCGCTCGACCAGTCCTGGATCCTCGGCGAACTCGCGGCGCAGGACCTTGATCGCCGCCTTTCGCCCCATGAACGGATGCTCGGCGAGGTAAACGGCGCCCATTCCGCCCTCCCCCAGCAGCTCCGTGACCCGATAGTTATTTACAGTTTCCCCAATCACCGGACTTCGCGATCGTATCATGTGACTACGCATTCAGTCGCGCCCGCAACCCCTTTCCTGATATTCTGGCGGCGCCCGTGCGCCCCAAACTGCTTGCGTCGACTGCTGTACTGACCGCAGTCACCACCCTTTGCGCGAGCGCGCGCGCCGACGATGCGCCGGCCGGCGGCGAGGACAAGCGCCCGACCGCCGCGCTGGCCGCTTGTGCTTCGGGCGACGTCACCAAGGGGATCTCGATCCTGGGCGAGCTCTACGCCGAGACCCGCAACCCGTCCTACGTCTTCAATCAGGGCCGCTGCTATCAGAAGAACAACAAGCTCGACGAGGCACGCAGCAGCTTCACCGAGTACCTGCGCATCGGCACCAGCGAGCCGCCCGAGGACCTCCAGCGCGCGCAAGGGTTCATCAAGGAGATCGACGACGCGCTGGCCCGCCAGCGGGCGAGCCAGCCCGCGCCGGTGCTGGCCACGCCCGCCCAGCCGGACGGCGAAGGGCGCGCGCGGATGTTGCGCACCACCAGCATCGTGCTCGCCGGCGTCGGGGTCGCCGCCGTCGCCGCGGGCGTCGTCATGAGCCTGAAGGTCAAGTCGACCAACGATTCGATCAACCAGCAGTACAGTCAGCCCTACGTCACCAACGAGGCGCAGCTGGAGAAGCAGATCTCCGACGGCAAGACCTACCAGACCTGGCAGTGGGTCGGGTACGGCATCGGCGTCGCGGCGCTCGCGGGCGCGGTGACCACGTTCGTGCTGAGCGGCCACTTCGCCGCCGGGGCGGGCGCCGAGCATCCGGCGGTGTCGGTGACGCCCACGGCATCGGCGGACGGCGTGGGCGGCGTGGTGCGGCTGCAATTCTGAGGGAGGCGCGCGTGCTCGAAAAGCTTCGTTCATCGGTCGTCTGGTTGGCGGTGGTGGCCGGGCTGGCGCTCGGCGCGGCCTGCTCGATCAGCCCCAACGTTCCGAACGCGCGCGTCGTGTGCGATCCGGGCGCGCCCAAGTGCCCGTCCGGTTT
>DATFXS010000053.1:0-16484 GCA_035315605.1 Polyangia bacterium | reverse complement strand
CGCCCCCGCCGAGAGGCGGAATCCGATCCGCCCTTCGAGGCCCAGCGCGATCGAGGCCGAGGCATCGCGCGTGGAGCCGTCGCCCGCCCGGCCCGCGATCGCGGCGGCAAGCGACCAGCGGAGCGGGCCGCTGGGGCCAGGGGCCTCGACGGGCGGCGCGGCCCGCCGGGTCTCGACGGCAGCCGCGGGTGGGGGAACCGGCTCGGCCGGCTTGGCCGGCGGCGGAGGCGGAGCGGGTGGCGGCGTCGGTGGCGCCGGCGGCGGCGTCGGGGGCGCGTCGTAGCCGACCTCGCGCCAGTAGCGCTCGATGATGAGGGCGATCGTGTCGGCGAGCGCGGCGCACTCACCCGGGCCACGCGTCACGGCCAGCACGCGATGAAGCAGCGGCGCGCCGTCGGGGTCGGCGAGATCGAGGCGTATGCCGCCCGCAGCGTCGGTCGCGATTGCCAGGCGCAGCATGCCGGGCCGGGCCGCCTGACCGCTCGGCAGCACGACGCCGGGCAATCGCGCGAGGAGCGCGTCGCTGATCTGGCGCGGCCCAGGGCAGGTCTGGTCGGGCGGGACGCTGACCGAGATCAGGTGCGTGTCGCCGGCCCGCGGCTGATCCGCGAGCAGCGTGACGCTGGCGATGATGAGAGCCCCGAGCACCTGCCCATTATGTGCCGAGAACGCCCCCGATTCGTCGTAGCGCCTGCGCGAACAGCGCCGGTTCGGGCAGCAGGCTGACCACCAGAAAGGTTCCCCGGCGCATGTCGAAGAGATAGCCGGGGTGGACGAGGACGCCCGCCTGCGTCACGAGGTCGCCGGCCCAGGCCTCGTCGCTGCGCACGGCCGGCACACGGATGATCGCCGACCAACCCGCTTCCGCAGGCAGCAGGCTGCACCCGGGCGCCGCCCCCAGCGCCCGCGCCAGCGCCGCGCGGTTGAGGGCGATTCGCTCCGCGATCGAGGCCCGGATGCCGGCGCCCAGCGAGAACAGGGCGCCGAGCGCGTCCTGAACGGGCGCGCCGACCGACAGATAATTGTCGGCGATCAGCTCCAGCGCGGCGAGCGACGCGTCGACATCCGCGCCGCCGATCAGGATCCAACCGAGCTTCAGGTGCGGCAGGCCGCACGACTTGGACAACCCGCCCAGGCTGAACGTGGGGACCGCGGCCGCGAGCTCGGGCGCCAGCGCGGCGGGGAAAGCGCGCGCGGGATCGGAGCCATATGCATACGGCGCGAAGACCTCGTCGGCGATGATCGCCATCCCCGCGCGCGCGGCGACCTCGGCGAGACGCCCCAGCTCGTCGCGCTTCACGAAGGCGCCGGTCGGGTTGTTCGGACTGACCACGACAATCGCGCGAGGGCGCGCGCCGCGCGCGCGCGCCGCGGCCAGCGCATCGGCGAGGCTGGCGTGGTCGATGCTCCACGCGCCGTCGAACGTCAGGCGATAGCCGATCGGGACGGCACCCTCGAGTCGAATCAGGTAATCGTGAAGCGGGTAACTCGGTTCGGGGATCAGCACGGCGTCGCCCGGGTCGCAGAGCAGCTTGAACAGCAGCGCGCACGAGTCGCTCGAGCTGGCCGTGATGGCGACGTGCGCGGGATCGACGACGGCGCCCCCCGCGGCATAGTCCGCGGCCACCGCCGCCCGGGCCGTCGGCAGGCCGAGCGGCGCGGGGTCGTAGCGGCCGGGATCGGCGGCGGCGAGCGCCGCCCGCAAGGCGTCGGTCGGGTAATCGAGCCCGACCTTCGTCGGATTCGATTCGGTCAGGTCGAGAAGATCGGCGCGCCGCCGTCGCTCACGGACACGAGCCGCGAGCGCGTTCTCGGGCGCGTTCCAATCCAGCCGCGTCGACCACAACGCCGGCTCACGGGGTGGCGGCCGTGTGGCAGTCCATGCAGGCGAAGCCGGACTTCGTCTCCGGATTCCATTCCGGCACGCCGAGGAACGCCGCCATCTTCGGCTTGACCTCGCTCTTCATGAAGTCGAACACCGCCGGCTTTTCCTGGGCCAGCTGCTTGAAGCCGTCGGGCGTGGTCGGCAGCTTCGGCAGGTTCGGGTTCGGCATCTTGAATGATCCGTCGGTCGCGCTGTCGCCGTGGCAGGTCACGCAGTTCATCTTGCTGAAGCGGTCGGGGCTGAAATTGGTGAACGCCTGCTTCATCCCGGGCAGCACGACCGTCTTCATGTACTCGATGCGCTGATCCTTGACCATGTCGGCCCACCCCACCTCCGGCCCGCCCGGCTTTCCGGCCGCGTTCGCGCTGGTCGCCGGCGCCGTCGAGCCGTTCGTCTCGGCGCACGCGACGGCTCCGACCGCGAGGCAAGCGGCCAGCGCGAGCGCCGTCGCGAGCGAAAATCGTGGCTGAGCGGATCGATCTCCGTGCATGGTGGACGCCTATATAGAACCGGCCGCGCGGGCAACGCAAGCATCGCCGCCGTCGCTGGCGCTGCGCCCGACGATAGTCGTACAATCGAAGGTCGATGGGAGTCGACCTGCGCGACTTGTTGCGCGCCGAGCTCAGGATTCACCCGCGCCTCGTCCAGCAGGGTCTGTTCACGCGCATCGACGCCCGCGCGCGCATCGCGGCCGCGATCCCGCCGCTGATTCCGTTTGCGGAGTCGGACTACGCGGGCGGGATCTGGATCGTCGACTGGGACCACCGCATTCCGTCGCGGCACGCGGTCCTGCGACTCTACGCGTACTACACGCAGGATCGACAGAAGGAGCTGGAGCAGGCGCACGCCGCACGGCTGCGCGAGATCGACGCGGAGGATCTCTTCCCCGAGTTCGACGTCTCCGACTTCGCCGGCCTGCCCGCCGACGAAGCGTACGAGGCGGAGACCGATCTGGGCGGCAGCCCATCGCGGCTGCGCCTGGTCAGCGAATGGCGGCGGCAGATTCAGCCCAACGCCTCGTCGCGCGCGATCGACATCGTGCGCGCGTCCGCGCCGTTCCGCGAGCTGCGCGGGCAGGGGCGCGTTCGGCCGGCCGGGCTCGGCGACCTCGAACCTGCGGAGTGGTCGCCTCCATGCGAGAGCGGCCACGTCCGCTGGGCGCTGGACGTCTGGTATCTGCTGACGTTCAACGGGATGGTCGGCGAAGGGCGCGCCTTCCTGGTCGACCTGGTCGAACGTCAGGTGGTACGCGAGCGCGACTTCCAGTTCCGCGCCGGCTGAAACGCTACTTGGTGGGCTTGCCGCCTTTGGCTTTGCATTCTTTCTCGGTGGTGAAGATCCAGCCCTTGCCCTTGCACGCGTTCTGACCCGCGCAGCCGTTGGTGGCGGTGTGACAGGCGCTCTTGCCCTTGCACGCATTCGCGCCCTGGCACTGGACCTTGTCCGAGTCGGCGGCCTTGACCACCAGGGGTGCGGTCGTGGTGAAGAAGCCGGCCGCCATCGCGGCGATGAGAGCGCCTTTCGTCGTCATTTTCGTTGTTCCTTTCCGTGGCGGGGCGATTGGGGACGCCCCCGCTTTGCCGCAACTTCTAGCCTGAAAACGGGGGAGTGCCTACTGCCCACGGGGTGGGCCGTCGCTATGTTCGGTTTCGACGCGTGCATCATCTGCGCGCATTCGACAGGACCTGACATGCCTGAATCCCGAACGACGCCACCAAAGTCCGACGAGGTCGAAGAGGTCGACGAGTCCTCCGAGGAGTCGTTTCCCGCCAGCGACCCACCGAGCTGGACCATGGGTCGGCGGGCCGAGCCGCCGGCGCCTTCCGGGCGACCCCCGGGATCCGAAGCGCCCCGACCCGAGGACGGCGCGGACCGGTCGCGCCTGGGCCGGCGAGCGCCCAGGCGCCCGCCTGTCCCGAGGCGCTGAACCGCCTGCGCTACAGCCGTCTAGACGTGGGCGCCGGCGTGCATACGCTGGGCCCGTGGAAAATTCAGCGCCTTCGTCATCCGTCGTCCCCGCCGCGGGCGTGCGGCCGAGCATCGACCTCGACATCGTCGGGGACGACTTCATGCTCCAGGGCAACTTCAGTGATTGGGAATCCGGGCTGGCTGTCGGGCCCGACCTGGATCGTGTTCGGGTGCGGCTGGCCATCGACGCGACCAGCGATGCGCCCGCCACGGGTCCGAGCCTGTTCGCCTTCCACGGTCGAAAGGTCGAATCGAAAGGCGGCGGCCGCTATCGCGCGGTCGGGACGTTCTCCGGGCCGCGCGGCGCCAAGGCGATGGAGTTGACGCTCGAGAGCCCGCTCGGCCACACGGCGTTGATCGTCGTGACGTTCGCGGCGAAGAAGCAGGACTTTGGTGACGGGTGGCACGATCTGATCGCCAACGAGGTGCCGTTCGTCGAGCGGGGGGACGAGGGTCCGGTCCGGATGGCGCACGCGTGGCTGGTGACGCCGCAGCTCGCCGCCGCCTGACGAGCGGCCGGCGGGGTTCGAACCGGGTATAATTGGCTGACAAATGAGGCCCTCTACCTTACGTCAGCGTTGTCGAGGAACGTTGCGCGTCGTTCCGATCCTGTCGGGCGCGAAGGTCGCGCTCTGTCCTTATTGCAGCCGCCCCGTCGGCATCATGCGAAGGGTCCGCGACGGCGCCGCGGGCCTGCTGCAGAGCCACCCGTACCGCCAGTACTGACGTCTTCGTCAGCTGCGCTTCGCGCGACGGCCGGACCGCTTGCTGCGTTCGCACTGCTCGAGGAAGACCAGATCGTGCTCGGGGATGAGGACGGCCTGTATCTTCCCGTAGCGCGTCAGCTTGATGCGTGAGCCAGCGGCAGTCCGGCGTACGACCCGAGCGAGATTCTTGCGGGCCAGCGCGGTTGCAATCTCCTGAGCCATCGAGGCAAAGGTGGCGTCGATCGCGCCGGGGTCAACCGGGACGGTAAGGAAATCGCCTGACGCGCGCCAAAACATCTGTGATTTCGCGAGCGCGGCCGGTCGTCGTTTTGCGCGTGAACCGATTTCTCCGAAATTGTAAGCTGCCGAGAAATCTTCTGAGAGGCCGGGCATGATTCGAGGCGAGCCCGTCGTCGGCAGCTCACAGGAAGCCCCCATCACCGTCACCGGCCCGCGGCGCGAGCGCGTCGTGGTGCGTCGGCGGCGCGCGCACAGCCGCCGTTCGACCGGGCGATGGACGGCTCAAAGGTCGCGGAAGAGGACGATCCGCGCCGTGGTTGTCTGCGCCGCGGTTCTCTTGATGATGGCGGTCGGGATCTACTTGGGCCTGGCCCAGTAGGCCGACACGCGCGCTCAGCGGGCCCGGCCGCTCCAGGTCTTGCCGCCGATCGGTGGGGGAAGGGTGAGCAAAGGATCGCCGGGCGTCGCCGCGTGTCCGATCGCCGTCAGCAGCCGCTGCACCATGTCCTTGAAAGCCGCGGCCAGCTGCGCTTCCGAGCTGACCCGCATGAACAGGCGCGCGCCCGCCATCGTGCCGTGTCCGCCGGCGGCGCCGTCGTTGCCGACCACCTGACGCATGACCGATCCCGCGCGCGCGTTGTCGGCTTCCGTGCGCAGCGACAGGTAGGGGCTCTGTTCGTACTGGCCCATGCAGAGGACGAAGCGCGCGCCCTCGTACGACAGCAGCAGGTCCGCGATCTCGGCGACCAGATCCGGATAGCCGAGCGCCCCCAGATTGACGGCCACCACGTCGCCGAACACCAGCGCAGACCGCAGCGCCCGATCCAGCGCCGCGAAGTGCGCCCGCGGGACCTTCGGGTGCGTCATCCGGTACATCAGGCTGTGATCGACCAGCGGGACCAGCGCCAGGTAGGCATGCCGTTCCGCCTCTGTCGATTCGCGACCGAGATCGCGCGTCTCGGTGCGCAGCGCGAAGAAGAAGGCCGTCGCGAGGGCGGCGTCGATCGGGACCGCGCGCTGGCGCAGGTACTCGAAGACAATCGTCGAGGTGGCGCCCAGGTCGGGACGGATGTCGCACCACCCGGCCCGCGAGCTGCCCGGCCGCCGCGGGTGGTGATCGATGACGATGTCGATGCGGTGCCCGGGGGGAAGCGAGTTGTTTCCGGTCTCGGGCTGGCTGTCCACGAGCGCGATCGTGTCGAACTGGCCGAGGTCGATGCGCTCGACCTGAGTCAGCGGCATCTTCAGGTTCTCGACCATCGCGCGGTTCTGCGCGCGCCCGACGATGCCGCCGTAGGTCAGCGTCGCATCGAGATGAAGCTCGTGCTCCGCCAGCCGCTGCAGGCCGAGCGCGGCCGCCAGCGCGTCCGGATCCGGGTTGTCGTGGGTGTAGATCAGCAGCGAACGGCGCCCGGCCAGACCGGCCAGCGCGCGATCGAGATCGAAGGGGGGACTTGGAGGTTCGTCCATGGCGCGATCAGGGGGCGGGCGACGTGGGTCGAATCGTCAGGTTGTCGAAGACGAGCTCGGCTTCCCAGTCGTCCACGGCGAGGTATTCGTGCCCGGGGCCCGCCAGCGGTTCGGGATCCGTCCAGGCGAGGAACGGCTTTCCGTCGATGGTCCAGTCGATCGCGCCGCCCCGTCTTGTGATGGTGAAATGATAGCTGCGATTGGGTTCGACGCGGATGTCGCTGCGCGCCGCCTTTCGCCCGCTGCCGTGCTCTTCTTGTCGGCAGATCACCGACAGCGAGTTGTGCCACCCACCGAAGATCAGGACATACCCTGACGACGTGTAGCTGCCCTTGTCGGGGTCGAACGATTCCCCGTCGCCGTAGAGCTCGAGCTTGATGTCGCCGGCCGGACTCTTCGACAGCGCGTCCACTTCGACCACGACATCATGGGGCAGGCGGCGCCGCAGCCAGGCCGGGTGGTTGTGCGCGTTGGCGACGGTCAGCTTCCCGCCCGCGATCCGGTAGTCGCTGGACGTCGCGTTCCAGGAAGCGCCCAGGTCGGCCCGCTCGAAATCGTCGGTGAATGGCGCGTCGATGACGGGCACCTTGGCGCGGCAGGCTGGGAGGGGGGCAAGTGCCAGCCCCAGGAACGAGGCCAGCCGGGCACCGCGCATCCCGAGAAAATACCCCCCGCGTCCCTTCGCAGCAACTATGCGCCGATCCCGTCGGGGGATGCCTCGGCGAGCTCATGGAGGAGACCCCAGCGGATGCCGTGGTCGCTGACCAGCACGTCGGCGATGCCGGCGGCGGCCGCGATCCGGTCGAGGATCAGCGCCCCGGCGAAAATGACGTCGGCGCGCCGCGGGTCGAGGCCGACCATCCGTTCCCGCTCCGCCTGCGTCGCGCCGCCCAGGCGCGCCACCTGCCGGCCCAGGTCAGCGCGTGACAGCCGGTAGCCGTGCACGCGCGCCGGGTCGTAGCTCGCGAGCTCGAGCGCCATCGCGGCAAGCGACGTGACCGTTCCGGCGACGCCGACCAGCGGGACGGGCGTGCGCGGGAAGGGGACGGGACCAATCGCGGCGTCGATGGCGGCCTCGATCGCCGCGCGCTCGGCGGGGGCCGGCGGATCGTGCCGGACGTGCGCTTCCGTCAGCCGAACGGATCCGAGCGGGAGGCTGACGCGAAAGCCGATCTGGCCACCGCGCGCGAGGACGATCTCCGTCGACCCACCGCCGATGTCGACGACCACCAGCTCGTCGGCGGCGATGTTCGCGAACGACGCGAGGACCGCCCGGAACGTCAGCGCCGCCTCCCGCTGGCCGTCGATGACCTCGACGTCGCCGCCCAGGATCTCCGCCGCCGGAACCAGAAAGGCAGACGCGTTGGCGGCGCGCCGCAGGGCCTCCGTTCCCACGGCGGCGACGCGGGCGCCATGCCGGCGCGCGACCGCGGCGTAGTCGCGCAGCACCGCCAGCGTCCGATCGATCGCCTCCGGGGCGAGCGCGCCCGCTGTTCCGGCGCTGCCGATGCCGCGGCCGAGGCGGGTGATCTCGGCCCGTTCGGCCAGCACCTCGACCTTCGGCCCGACCACGGACGCCACGAGCAGAAGGGTGGTGTTGGTGCCGATGTCGATGGTGGCGAGGTTCACGCCCCCACTCTAGCGCTACGCGCCGGTCGAGACGCCGATATCCAGGGCGTAGAGGCTCGGGTTTGCCTCGAACTCGTCCCGGCAGGACTCGGAGCAGAAGTAGTAGGGCTGACCTTCGAACTCCGTCATCGCCGGCGCGTGCGACTCCTCGATCTCCATTCCACAAACCGGATCGATGGCCATGGCGCGCAAGCTAAGCCCGCGCCGCGCCGGTGCAAGCTCGCCCGCCGCCACGGTCGAGGTCGGTTAACGGCGGGGCGCCGGGCCCCAGGTGGGGGACGATGCGGTCCCTTTCCAGACCTGAACCTCGTGGTGCGTCTCCGGGTTGTACACGAAGAGGCCGCCGCGGCTCGAGGTGTAGGCGAGCAGGCGGCCATCCGGCGACCAGGTGGGGTCCAGGTTCGACCCCCGGGCGGTCGCGGCGACGCGCTCGGTCCGGGTGGTCTTGAGGTCGAGGATGAAGACGTCGAAGGCGCCCTTCTCGTCGCGGCCCGTGAAGGCGATCTGCTGCTTGTCGGAGCGCGGATTGAAGCGCGGGGTCTGGTTGTACTTCCCCTGGAAGGTGACGCGCTTGGCGCCGCCGCCCGACGCGGACATGACGAAGATCTGCGGCGAGCCCTGCCGGTTGGAGACGAACGCGATCTGCGACCCGTCGGGCGAATACGAGGGCGAGCTGTCGATGGCCGGGCTCTGCGTCAGCCGACCGAGCACCCGGCCGTCGTCGGGGCTGATGCGGTAGATCTCCGAGTTCCCCTCGTACGACATCGTCAGCGCCAGCACCCGCCCGTCGGGCGACCAGGCGGCACCGGTGTTGAGCCCGGGCTGCTTCGACACCCGCCGCGCGCGCCCGCCGCCCGACGCGACAATCCAGAGGTCGGGGTTGTTGCGCGCGTACGAGGTGAACGCGATCTCGGCGCCGCCCGGCGAATAGGCGGGCAAGAGGCTGTCCGATCCCATCTTCGTCAACACGGCCATGCGGCCGCCGTCCATGTCGACGGAGCCGATCTCGTGCGAGCCGCGCCCGCTCATCGCGAAGGCGATCCGCGACCCGAACACGCCCCGCTTGCCGGTCGTCGCCTGCACGATGTCGTTCGCGAACTCATGGACGGCGTCGCGGATGTCTGCGTTGCGGTAGCTCTTGTTCAGCGTCGGCTCGTCGCCGCGCGCGACGACGAACAGCTTCCCTTCCAGCGCGCCGCCCGACGCCCGCATCTTGATGACCACCTGCGCCCCGACCTGGGTCCAGAGCGCCGACGAGAACGCCAGGCCCTCGCTCTGGAGCTGCGCCGGGAACGACTGCGGGTCGAGGACCTGGAACAACCCCGTGACGTCCATGTCCTTGGAGATCGTCTCGGCGGCCACCGCGCCCGTGTCGCCCTCCGCGCGCGGGACCGCGAGCCGGAGCAGCTGCACGCCGCTGGGATTGATCTCGAAGATCTTTTCCGGGGGCAGATCCTCTTCGGTGGGCGCCCCACGAACAGCGACGGGAGCCGCGAGCGACACGGTCACGGCCAGCGCGAGGCAGGGGCCCAGCTTCGTGGTCAGCGGCATGCGCACGGCTCCGTAAATATCACGGACGTCGAACCGACGATCATTTCTGACAGGCGACCGCGTAGACACGGGGCTTGCCGCCGGGCGGATTTTGCACCCTGCGCGTCATCTGCGCCGCGCTGACGCACGCGTCGTCGACCAGCGGGTTGCCCGATGACTTGAGCAGCTTGGCGCCGACCAGCGTGCCGTCGGTGTTGACCTTGAACTTGATCTCGGGCGGCTGCGCGATCTGCTCGGGCGTCAAACCCGCCGGCAGATTGTAGTTCTGCGTGATGGCGCTCATGACCTGCGCGTCGTAGGGGTCGCCCACCTGGTGGTCGGAGGTCCCCATCTTCGATCCGGTCAGCGATCCTTCATCGTCCGGCTCGGTGATGAGCGCGGTCAGCTTGTCCGCGCGGGCGAGGGCACTCTTCACCGCCTTGGACGTCTTCGGATCGGTCAGCTTCGGCGCTTCGGGGGGCGCCGCGCCCGCATCGGCGTTCTGACTCAGCTTGATCGCGTCGGGCGGGGGCGGGGGCGGGGTGACGTGAGCCTTCGGCAGCCAGAACTTGTCGCGCGGCTTGCCCAGCTTGACCATCTCGGCCTGCACGAAGTCGCGCGGCACGATCAGCGGTTCCTGCGGCCGGCCGTGAGCGGTCTTCACCGCCCAGAAGATGCCGCCGTGAAGCGCGATCGTGATCAGCAGGCCGGAGAAGCTCCGGCGCGATCCCCGCCGCATGCCGTCCCTGCGCGCCACGTCCTTATTCCAGCGGGTCCGTCACCATTCCCAGCTTGTCGACGCCGGCCTGCTTGACCGCCGCCATCACTTTGACGACCTCGCCGTACGGAAGATCTTTGTCGGCGTGGAGGTAGAGCTCGTGGTCGGCATTCAGCTTGGCGTTGTTCTTCAGCGTCTTTTCGACGTCGTCCCACTGGATCTGAAGCTTGCCCAGGAAGACCCGCTTGTCCTTGGTGACGGTCAAGATCAGCTTCCCCTCGTCGTCGGGGATGGTTTGCGCCTTCGCCTGCGGCAGATTCACGTCGACACCCGTTTGCAGCATCGGCGCCGTGACCATGAAGATGATCAGCAGCACCAGCATGACGTCGACGAGCGGCGTCACGTTGATCTCGGTCAACATCGACCCGCTGCTTCCCGTCGACATCGCCATGGCTAGAAGAACCTCCGGCGGACGATGTTGAGGAAGTCGCTGGAGAACGTCTCCATCTCGGCGGCGATGACCCGGATCCGGCGCGAGAAGAAGTTGTAGGCCATGACCGCCGGGATCGCGGCCATCAGGCCGATGGCGGTGGCCACCAGCGCCTCGGCGATGCCGGGCGCGACCGTCGCCAGGTTAGCGGCGCCCTTCGCGCCGATGTTGCGGAACGAATTCATGATGCCCCACACGGTGCCGAAGAGGCCGATGAACGGGGCCGCGCTCGCGGTCGTTCCCAGCAGCGGCACCCGCGACTCCATCTCCGTGATCGCGGTCGTGCGCGCTCGATCGAGCGCCCGCTGGATGCTCTCGATGTCTCCCAGCAGCGCCTCACCGGCGTTGTCGACGTTTTCCTGCCGCCGTTTCTGCAGCTTCGCCAGCTCGGTGTAGCCCGCGCGGAACACCTCGCCGACGGGGGAGGGCGCGCTCTGCTCGCTGATGCGCCAGATCTCGTCGAGTCGCCCGGTCTTCCAGAAAAAGTCCTGAAACTTGGTCGAGCGGGACGCGGCGTTGGCGAGGTAGAGCGACTTGGATCCGATGACGAACCACGACGCCACCGACATCAAAATCAGCAGCCCCAACACGCCTTTGACGACCGGCGAGGCGTTGAGCAGCAGATTGATGATGTCGAGCGACTGCTCGCCGCCGCCAGCCTGCAGAATGAGTGGACTCATCGAGCGGTGACCTCCATGGGTGCGTGGCAGTTTGACATGACCGGCACCGATTCCTACGCTGGAACTTTCCTGGGACTCTAGACGAGATGAGACCTGCCGTCGCGTTCCCGCTGCTCGCCTGCCTGTTCGCGGCGTGCGTGAAGATCGACGGCGGTGCGGTCGAGATCAGCTGGGTCATCCGCACGGATCAGGGGAAGGCCATCACGGACTGCGAATGTGCCGACCCGGCCATCGCGACGGTTCGGCTGGTGTTGCAGGGCGTCGACGCCCAGTCGAATCCGATTCCTAGCGCCACACCCTGTGCCGGACAGGCCCAGTGCGATTTCCCCTGCGCCCGCCAGACCGGGGCGACGGGCTTCGACATCCCCCAGCTTCCGGGGGGCGAACAGTACGCGATCTCCGTGGTGCCGGTGGGGACGGACGGCGTGGAGCTATCCAAGATGCAGGTGGACCGACCGGCATCGATCTTGCGAGAGGTCATCCGCGGCCAGCCCACCGAGGTCGGATCGATGCAGCTTGTCGCCGGATGTGCGACAGCCTGCGGAGGGATGAATAGCTCGGAGGTCTGTGCCCGTCCCTGACAGCGTTTAGTTTCTTTCAAAACCAGGAGAGTTAGATGAAAGGCACTCGTGGGGTCCTCTCTTCGCGGCACACCTTCGGGCTGTTCGCCGCCATGGTTGGGCTGGCGTTGACGGGGTCGGGATGTGTCATCGACGGCAGCTCTTCGGCCGCCGTCTGCCAGCCCGATCTGACGATCTCGTGGCGGATCCTCGGCGCTACCAGCGGCGGGCCGCTCACCTGCGCCCAGGCCGGAAATGCGGATACCTTGAACGCCCAGATCGATGGCGGCGGTCTGTCCGGCCTGACGGATTTTCCGGCCCCCTGCCCGCCGAACGCGACCGACGGATCGTTCGTCGCTCTCCTGCCGACGGACGGCTACTACAACGTCTCGCTGCAGGTGAAGTCGGGCGCCACCGTCCTGTCGGAGACGACCGTCCTGCAGCAGTTCGTGGACTGCAGCGGTCAGGCGGCGACTCCCCGGGCGGATCTCAGCGTCAACTTCTGAAGCGTTTCCGCTCAACTTCCAAGCGCGACCTTCCGAGGGGGGGGCCATGAAGACAATCCGTGGGTGGTTACCGGCGGTGGTGCTGCTCGCGTCGGCAGGTGTGGGATGCGGCGGCTCCGGCTCGCATACCTGCACGCCAGACCTGGCCGTCAACTGGGCGATCGTCGACAGCAACTCGAACACCCCTGCGTCGTGCAGCGACGTCGGGGCGACCAACATCCGCGTCACGATCGATGGTCAGTCGATGGATTTCGCGTGCCCCGCGACGCAGAGCTCGGGGTCGATCCCGGCCCCGTTGAACGCCTCCGGCCAGCACTCGGTGACGGTCGCCCTGTTGGATAGCGGTACGCCGGTGGGAACCGACGTCTCTATCACGGTGAACGTAGACTGCAGCGGTCACTCGGCGACGCCGGATCTGACGCTCACCGCGTCCGTCGGTTGTACCCCCGATCTGACGATCTCGTGGGCGATCATCAGCGCCTTCGACGGGAGCTCGCTGACCTGCGGCCAGGCGGGCGGCTCCGATACGGTGAATGCCCAGATCGACGGCGGCGGGCTGACCGTGCTCACCGATTTCCCGGGCCCGTGCGCGACGAACGCGTCCACGGGATCCTTCGTCGCCCAGTTGCCATCCGCGGGCACTTACAACGTGTCGCTGCAGCTGAAGGCCGGCTCCCAGATCCAGTCAGAGACTTCCGTGATCACCCAGGTCGTCGATTGCAGCGGCACCAGCGCCACGCCGATCGCCGATCTGAACGTCAACTTCTGACGGCCGGTGCTATAAGCGGTGCGCGATGTGGCGCTCCCTGGTCTGCCTTCTCACCGTTGGCGGCGTTGCCGCCGCGGCCGGCTGCACGGACCATGGCAGCTACCAGGTCAGCTGGCAATTCATCGGGGCTGAGCCCGTCCAGACCGGGTGCGGCGCGCACGGCGTGGACAGCATCCGCGTGATCGGCAGTAACAGCGCGGGCGACACCGAGAACTTCGCGGTGCTTTGCACGGCAGGCACCGCCAAGCACACCGTGGTGGTCGGGACCTGGACCTTCGCGGTGCACCAGGTGGACGTGCGCGGGGTGCCGATCGACCCGGTCGACCCGCCGACGACCAGCGTCGAGGTCGTCAAGGACCAGTTGATGCCCCCCGTCCCCGACGTCCTCCAGCTGACGCCGCGGCCCCAGTGCAGCGACGGCGTCGACAACGACGGCGACGGCCGCGTCGACCTGGACGACCCCGACTGCGCCGGCGATCCGAACGGCGCCATGGAATGACCGGATCCTTCGCGGGCTGCTAAGCTCGTCGTAATGGCGACTTTCTCACCTCGGCGGCGATCGGCCGGGCCCGAATGGCTCAGGCGGGTCACCGATCGCATGACGGCCACCGTCAAGGTGTTCGTGGTCGCGGACCTGGTCATCTACCTCTTTTACGTTCTCGCGCCGAACGTCCGCGGGTTCATGGAGGACCATCTGGCGCTCGGGCCCCGCCTGTTCAAGGGCGAGCTGTGGCAGCCGGTCACCTCGCTGTTCACGCACATCACCTTTCTCGGCTTCCTGTTCAGCGTGATAGGCCTCTGGTTCGTCGGCAGCGTGGTCGAGCAGCTGCGCGGGGCCCGGCGCTTCCTGACGTTGTTCTTCACCAGCGGCGTGCTGACGAACATCACGATCGCGGGCGTCTGGCATCTGCGCGGTAAGGGTCCGATCCCCTTCACGGACGGCTGCATCTTCGTGGTGATCGCCCTGTTCATCGCGTTCACGCGCGCTTACGGCAGGCAACAGGTGCAGTTCTGGCCGACGACGCTGACCGTCCAGGCGCGGACGATGGCGTTCATCATGATCGGTCTTTCGGCGGCGACGTTCGCGGCGCAGCACGACTGGCACCTGCTGGCCGGTTTGCCCGTCGCGGTCGCGACCGGCTACTTCGGTGCCGGTCCGGGCGGCCTGACGGCGCTTCGCACCTTCTTCGCGAACGCCCGCGACGCCGCCCGGGCCCGGCGGATCCGGCGGCGTTTTGGCGTCATCGAGGGCGGCGAACGGCCCCCCAAGAAGAAATACGTCAATTAATCTGCCCGCCTCGACCGTCTTTGCAATTGGGCGGCGGCGCGTTAACGTTGGGGACCGACGAGGACATTCCCATAGCTGGGGGAGCTGAGCGGATCGTCGATCCGCAGGCTGAGAGGCGCCACCGAAACGGCAGGCGCGACCCCTTGAACCTGATCCGGGTAATGCCGGCGAAGGAAATGCGAGGCGAGATGAAGAACGCAGGCACGACGAGCGACGCAGGGGAAGAGCACGCCGCGAACGGAAAGCGATCGTTGAAGACGATCAGCGACCCGGTGGAGGGACTGGACGCGCTGCCGGAGCTGCCGGCGTCCGAGCGCGTGTTCAAGACAGACGGCGACATCCGGGTGCCGTTCCGCCGAATCACCGTGGGGGCGGGCGAGCCGCCCGTCGATGTCTACGACCCGTCGGGGCCGCGGGCGGCTGACCTGCACGTCGGGCTGCCGAAGTTGCGCCAGCCGTGGATCGACCGGCGCATCGCGCGCGGCGACACGAACTTCAGCCAGATGCACTACGCGCGCCGCGGCGAGATCACGGAGGAGATGCGTTTCTGCGCGCTGCGCGAAGGGACGACGCCCGAGTTCGTGCGGGACGAGGTGGCGCGCGGGCGCGCGATCATCCCGGCCAACCGGAAGCACCCCGAATCCGAGCCGATGATCATCGGCCGCAACTTCCTGGTGAAGATCAACGCTAACATCGGCAACTCGGCGGTGTCGTCTTCGATCGGCGAGGAGGTCGACAAGCTGCGCTGGTCGACGCGCTGGGGCGCGGACACGGTGATGGATCTGTCGACGGGCAGCGACATTCACGAGACGCGCGAGTGGATCATCCGCAACGCGCCCGTGCCGATCGGCACGGTGCCGATCTACCAGGCGCTGGAGAAGGTGAAGGGGAAGGCGGAGGACCTCAACATCGACATCTTCCTCGAGACGCTGGTCGAGCAGGCCGAGCAGGGCGTCGACTACTTCACGATCCACGCGGGCGTGCTGCTGCGCTACATCCCGCTGACCGCGCGGCGCGTGACCGGGATCGTCTCGCGGGGCGGATCGATCATGGCCAAGTGGTGCCTGGCGCACCACCAGGAGAGCTTCCTCTACACGCACTTCGAGCAGATCTGCGAGGTGATGAAGAAGTACGACGTCTCGTTCAGCCTGGGCGACGGGCTGCGGCCGGGGTCGATCGCGGACGCCAACGACGAGGCGCAGTTCGCGGAGCTACAGACGCTGGGCGAGCTGACCGAGGTCGCCTGGAAGCACGACGTCCAGGTGATGATCGAAGGGCCGGGCCACGTGCCGATGCACAAGATCAAGGAAAACGTCGACAAGCAGATCGCGATCTGCCACGAGGCGCCGTTCTACACGCTGGGGCCGCTGGTCACCGACATCGCGCCCGGCTACGACCACATCACGTCGGCGATTGGCGCGGCGATGATCGGGTGGTACGGCACCGCCATGCTCTGCTACGTGACGCCCAAGGAGCACCTCGGGTTGCCGAACCGCAAGGACGTCAAGGACGGCGTCATCGCCTACAAGATCGCGGCGCACGCGGCCGACCTGGCCAAGGGACACCCGGGCGCGCAGTCGCGCGACGACGCGCTGTCGCGGGCGCGCTTCGAATTCCGGTGGAGCGATCAGTTCAACCTGTCGCTGGATCCCGAGACCGCCCGCGAGTTCCACGACGAGACGCTGCCCGCCCCGGCCGCGAAGGGCGCGCACTTCTGCTCGATGTGCGGGCCGCACTTCTGTTCGATGAAGATCACCCAGGACGTGCGCGATTACGCGCAGGCGCATGGCATCGCGCCCGACCAGGCCGTCGCGGCCGGGTTGCGCGAGAAGGCCGCCGCCTTCCGTGACAACGGCCAGGACCTGTACGTCGCCGGCGACGCGCCGGCGGGTGGGGAATGACGGCGCCGTGAGGTCGCGTCTGATCGCCCTGGTCGGTATCGCTTGGCTTGCCGCCGTGGTCGCCGGCTGTACGACCGGGGACGATCCGGGACCGCCGGTGCCGGTCGAACCGGCCGTGATCTACGCGCGCAACTGTGCGCGCT
>DATFXS010000052.1:0-2597 GCA_035315605.1 Polyangia bacterium | reverse complement strand
AGCCCCCGCCGCAGTAAGAACGGGCCTCGGGCCTCGGGCCTCGGGGCCGGAAATAGAAAGCGCGAGGCCCTCTTTCTTCAGCGGTTTCCCGAGGCCCGAGGCCCGAGGCCCGAGGCCCTTTCTTCAGAGCCCGTACCGCTTCACCTTGTCGCAGAACGTGGAGCGGGCGATGTTCAGCGAGCGCGCCGCGCGCCGCCGGCTGCCGTCGTGGCGGCGCAACGCCCAGCCGAACACGTCGCGTTCGATGTCGTCGAACGAGCGGCCGCCGATCCGGATCACGTCGTCCGGAAGGGGCGGCGCCTGGGTGGGCGGCGGCTGATGACCGGGCGGCCCGCCGTCCGGCGGTTCGGGCCCGCCGCCCTCCGCGAACCGGAACGCGGCGGCGGGTGGCAGCTCCAGCGCGTCGACGTCGATGCGACCGTCGCCGCGCTGCCCGGCCAGGATCGCAGCGCGCCGGATCGTGTTGCGCAGCTCGCGCACGTTGCCGGGGAAGAGGCCCGCCGCCAGCGCCGCCAGCGCCGCGGCGTCCAGGTGACGGTCACCGATCTCGCCGCAGATCTCGCGCAGGAAGTGCGCGGCCAGCATCGGGATGTCGCCGCGCCGTTCGCGCAGCGGCGGCAGCCGCAGGCAGAATCCGGCCAGCCGGTAGTAGAGGTCCTCGCGGAAGCAGCGCCGGCTGATGTCGCCGTGCAGATCTCGCAGCGTCATCGCGACGACACGTACGCGCACGACGACCTCGCCGGCGCCGCCCACCCGCCGCAGCCGGCCTGACTCCAGCACGCGCAGCAGCTTCGGTTGCAGATCCAGGGGTAGCTCGCCGATCTCGTCGAGCACCAGCGTTCCGCCCGAAGCCTCTTCGAACCAACCGGCGCGGCGCGCGCCCGCGCCCGTGAACGCGCCGCGCTCGTGGCCGAATAGCTCGCTCTCGGCGAGCTCGCGCGGCAGCGCGCCGCAGTTGACCGCCACGAACGGTCCGGTCGGATTCGGCCCCTGCTCGTGCAGGGCGTGCGCGATCAGCTCCTTGCCCGTGCCGCTTTCGCCGGTGACCAGCACCGGCGTCCAGGTCGGCGCCACCAGCGCCGTGCGCGCCAGCGCGGCCCGCAGGTTCGGATCATCCCCGATGATGGCGTCGAACGCCGCCAACCGTCTCGAATCTGTCCGCATGCGCCCGTTGTCGGCATGCCCCCGTTCCGGTTGCGCGCCGCGCGTGCGATTAGCCGCTCCGCTCGATGATTTCTTCGGCGGGGCCGCCTTCACCCGCTCCCGCCGAAGAGTTGAGCGAGCGGAGCCGCTAGGGTCCCAGGCCAAGCCAGGCTTCGCCGCTCTCGCCGACCTCTTTCTTCCAGATCGGGGCGCGTTCCTTGAGGCGGTCGATGGCGGCGCGGCAGGCCTCGAAGGCCGGCGCCCGGTGCGCCGACGCGGCCGTGATCGCGACGGCGATCTCGCCGACGACCAGCGAGCCGATCCGGTGGTGGATGGCGACCTCGGTCCCCGTCCACTCGCGTTCGATCTCCTCGGCGATGTCGGCCAGCACCTCCGTCGCCATCTCGACGTACGCCTCGTACTCCAGTCGGACCACGTCCGGCAGGTGGTGCCCCTGCCGGCGAACGACGCCCGTGAACGTGACGACGCCGCCCCGGCCGGGCCCGGCGACCGCGGCGACGGTCTCCTCGACGGCCAGCGGCGCATCGGTGACGACGATCTTTCGTGGTCCCGCGCCCCCCGCGACCGGCGGCAGCAGCGCCACCTCGTCGCCGTCGGTCAGCGGCGTCGCATCGCCGGACTGCACGCGGTTCACGGCGGTCTGCACGCGCGGCAGCAGCGCGGCGATCGCAGGATGACGTTCGGCGACCGCGGCGCGGACGGCGCGCACGTCGGATCCGGCCGGCAGCTCCAGCGTTTCGCGCGAACGCCCGGCGCGTTCGCGCAGGACTGCGAAATAGAGGATCTCGATGCGCACGGCGGCGGGAGTTTACTCGCCCGGCCGGCGCGCGGGTAAGCAACCACCCGACATGGATCCGCCCGATTTCCTTACGCGCGCGTAGCAGTTATTCACAGGGATAGTCAAATACCTTCAAATAGGTAGCTATTTTGCGTGGGCACGCGTCGATTGCTAGGCTTTTGCCGCTCAAACCGAGGGAGCATGCTTATAGAGAGGTTCCATTGAAGCGTCACTCTCCCCGTGGCGACGCGGCGCATCCGGCGCCGGCGATGCTGTCTTCCGAAATTCCCGCGGTCCAGCTCTCATTCCCGTTTCGTCCCTTCCGCTCGATCGACGACGGCCAGCACCCGCCGTCTCAGGCCGGGGTCGGCAGCGAATCGCGTCGCTCGCTCAGGCGGGCGGCGGCGGCGCGGCAGGTCCGCCTGGCGCCGACCATCGAGCAGGAGACGGATCGGGTGGCGACCGCGCTCGCGCTGTATTTGCCCCCGGGCAAGACGCTCGAGCTCCGGCTGACCAACAACCACTACAGCATGATCTCCGTGCGCCGGAAGGCGGACGGTTATCGGCTGAGGTTGCATCGCATGTTCGTCGGCGCCGAGCCGCGGACGGTGCGCGCGCTGGCTCGCTACATGGTGCACAACGATCGGCGGGCGTC
>DATFXS010000051.1:0-5350 GCA_035315605.1 Polyangia bacterium | reverse complement strand
GGCCTCGCGAAGCGCTGATGACATGGTAGCCTTGCGGGCTTTCCGCAGGCTTCCCGCGTCATGAACGTCCATTTCGTATCGCTCGGCTGTCCCAAGAACCGCGTCGACACAGAGGTCATGCTCGGCCACACCGCCGACGCGGGCCACAACCTGGTCGCCGAGCCCGAATCCGCCGACGTCATCGTCGTCAACACGTGCGGCTTCATCGGTGAGGCAAAGCAGGAGTCGATCGACGCGATCCTGGACATGGCCCGCCACAAGCAAGCGGGCACGTGCAAGCGCCTGGTCGTCGCCGGCTGTCTGTCGCAGCGCTACTCGAAGGAGCTCGCGACCGAGATGCCGGAGGTCGATCAGTTCATCGGCACCGACGAGGTCGGAACGATCGCGAAGGCGATCGCGGGGACCGTCACCCGCCTGGCCGTCGCCGACACGCCCGCGTACCTGTACGACGATGCGTCGCCGCGCCGGCGATCGCAGGCGGCGCACAGCGCGTACATCAAGATCGCCGAAGGCTGCGACCGGCCCTGCGCGTTCTGCATCATCCCGAAGCTGCGCGGCCCGCAGCGCAGCCGCGCACCCGAATCCGTCGTGCGCGAGGCCCGCGATCTGGTCGCGGGCGGCACCCGCGAGATCTGCCTCATCGCGCAGGATCTGACGACGTACGGGACGGATCTGCGGGGCGCGAAGCAGACCAGCGCGGCGTCGGCCGGCGGCGGCGAGGCGCGCCTCGCGTCACTGCTGCGCGATCTCGGCGCCGTCGACGGCCTGGCCTGGATTCGCCTGCACTACGCCTACCCGACTGCGTGCACCGACGAGCTCTTCGACGTGATCGCCGCCGAGTTGCGCGTCGCGAAGTACCTGGACGTGCCGATCCAGCACGTCGACAGCGACGTCCTGAAGTCGATGCGCCGCGGATACGGCGAGAAGGTCGTGCGCGATCTGGTCGAGCGTTTTCGCGCGCGCGTTCCCGGCGGCACGCTGCGAACGACGTTCATCGCGGGCCACCCGGGCGAGAGCGACGCCGCTTTCCAGCGGCTGTGCGATTTCGTGCGTGACGCGGAGCTGGACCACGTCGGCGTCTTCAATTTTTCGCGCGAAGAGGGGACGGTCGCGGCGCTGCTGCCCAGGCGCGTCCCACAAAAAGAGATCGATGCGCGCCGCCGGGAGCTCCTGCGCATCCAGCGTCAGGTGTCGAAGAAGAAGCTGCGCGCGCTGCACGGGCGCGTGCTGCGCGTGCTGGTCGAGGGCGCGTCCGACGAGAGCGAGTACCTGTCGATGGGACGCCACGAGGGACAGGCGCCGGAGATCGACGGTCAGGTCTACCTGTCGCTGCCGCCCGAGGCCGCGACGCCGGCGCCCGGCACGTTCGTCGACGCGCGCGTCACGCACTCGGCCGAGTACGATCTCGCCGCCGAGCTCGTGACCTGAGACGGCGCCCGCGCCGCGCCGATCTCAGAACCGACCGGCGAGCGCGAACGACGCGCCGCCGCTGGTCGGGACCACCAGCGGCTGGACCGAAGCGCCGCGATCGCGCTCGACCGGCTCGCGCGCGAGGACGGCGCTGTCGACGATCATCGCCGCCAGCGCGCCGGCCGCGACGCCGAGCATCCCGCCCACGACCGGACAGGGGACCTCGTCGTCGATGCCGGGACCGCAAGCGGCGGCTCCCGCGAGCACGCCGACGAGGATGCCGGCCGCCGGCAACCCGAGCCTGACGACCAGGCTGCCGCCGAAGCTGTTCCAGTTCCCGCGCTGCGCGTGCAGCACCGGCCCGCCGAGCACGTAGGCCCCGACGCCCAAGATGGCCGTGAGGTTCGCCATGTCCTGGTACGTCTGAAATGACCCCGACGTGTACTTCGCGTCGCCGAGATACGCCGCCGCGGCCCAGAGCGCGATCGCCGTCCCGTCGGACGCCATCGTCTCCCAGCCGTACCAGCGGGTCTCGCCGCTTGCTGGCGCGGCCGCCGGCTCGTCGGCGCGCGCGGCCCGCCCGGCGCCCGCAACGGCGGCGAACGCCAGGATGATCGGCCAGGCGGCGCGCGGGCGGCGAAGGGTCGCGTTCGTCATGCCGGTCCGTGAAAGCACGGCGCGGGCCAGCACGCGGGCTGCGTATTTCCGGTGTGTTGCGCGCGGCGCGCGATCCGGCCCGTCGAAAAATGGACAGCCGGCGTCAGCGCGTCGCGCGGCGAACCGGCGTGATGCGGCGGTGGCGGCGCGGCAGCTTGAGGACGACGACGGTCGCGTCGTGCTCCGCGGCGTGGGGCAGCTCGCGCCGCACGCGTCCGACGCCGTCCCGGTCGCGGGAGGTCTGGAACGCCTTGAGCCGTCGGTCACTCGATGGCTGGGCGACATTGAGCAGCGCCGCGCAGATCGACTCCGCGGACGGTCGCGCGAGCGCGAGCTCGGCCAGCAGGCCCGCCTGCCCGAGCGGGCTCGACGCGGTCCCGAGCGGGTCGGTGATGCCGTCCGTCACCAGCACCAGCGCATCCTCAGGCTCGAGGTCGAGGCGCGTCTCGGCATACGACTGCGCGGGCATGATCCCGAGCGCCGCGCCTTCGTCCATCAGCAACTCGTGCGCGTCGCCGTCGGCGCGCTTGATGAAGGGCCCGAGATGGCCGGCGCTGGCGGCGGTCACGACGCCCGTCTGCGGATCGACCTGAACGCAGACCGCGGTCACGAACAGATCAGGTTCGTTGCCGGCGACGATCGATTCATTGAGCAGCTTCAACACGGCGCCCGGCGTTTCACCGCACGCCAGGTGCTGTCTCACCAGCCAGCGCAGGCGCGACACGGGCACCGCCGCGCTCGGTCCGTTGCCGCACACGTCGGCCAGCAGCGTCGACACGTGACCTTCGCGATGCTGGATGATCTCGAAGAAGTCGCCGCCGCCGTGGCCGACCGGTCCGCGCTGCCGGGTCGCAATGCTGAGCTGGCTCCAAGTCGGCAGATGGACCAGTTGCGGCCCGCGGCGTGGCGCGCGTGGGTCGAAGAACCGTGGAGCTCCAGCTGCTGACAAAGTTGGATTCGCGGAAAAAACGCGAGTCATCCATTGTCCTGGCTCGACCATTTGTTTGCAATCGAGATCCGGTATCTTTCGATACGTTTTTTTGTTTCGCATCTGTTTCGGGTCGCGCATGTGTGCGGGGCCGCCTTGCCGTCGGCTGTTGCCCTCCTAGGTTTCCATCAGGGAAGCCCATGATCGGATTGGGGAAAACGCTACTGGTTGTGATCGGGCTGTGGGCTGCTGGTCAGGGACCGGAACCGGAGGGGATTCCGATCGATTCAAGGGACGGTCGGGACATCATCGGGTCGCCCGCGCCGCCGCCCGCCCCGACCCCCGGGCCACCCCCGAAGGCGACGGGGACGGCGCCGGCGCCAGCACCGGTCACGCCGGGAGCGACGGCGCAGACGCCCGCGCCGCAAACGCAAGCCGCGGCGCCCGCCCAGCCGGTCGCGCCGCAACAGCAACCGACGGCGCCGGCGCCAGCGCAGACACCGGCGCCCGCGCCGCAACCGGCGGCGCCCGCCCAGACACCGGCGCCCGCCTCGCAACCAGCGACGGCCACACCTCCGTCGGCGCTGATCCAGACACCCGCGTCCTCGCCCGATGCGGGCGCGCCGCCCACACCCGCGCCCCCGCCCGACGGCGGCGCGCCGCCCGCACCGGTTGCACCGCCCGACGCTGGCTCCGCGCCCGTCGCCGTTCCGCCACCGCCGGCGGAAACGACGCCTCCGCCCGCGGCTCCGGCAACGAGCCCCACGGCGGCACGGGCAGCGACGACCTCCGAGCTCTGGCAACGGACGCAGCCGGGACCCGATGGCACCGCGCCCGCAGTCCCCGTGTTCTCGCCCGTCGTGGAACCGCCCGTTCCCGGAGCGCCCGCCGGCAGCGCCGAGCCTCCCAGGTCGCCGGACGATGAGCGGCAGCCCGGACGGATCACGTACATGCCGATCATCGAGTCGTCGTTCGATCACGAAGACATCATCGACTGGCACCCGGCGAATTCGACGTTCGACTACCACGACAAGATCGACTACCACCCGGTACCGTGAGTGGCGCCGCTTCAGCGGCCGAAATTGGGCAGCGGTTGCGGCTCACAGCGCGGACGGCAGTTTGTGTCCCAGACGCAGCGATCACCAGACGGGCAGGCCATCGCTGCACACGGATCGTCGGCGCATGAGGAGTTCGGCGAACGGGAGATCGGGAACGGCGGGTTCGGGCACCCGCCCAGCGTGACGCCGACGGCGAGCGCGAAGATTGCCATCGCTCGTCGGCACATTCATCCTCACGGACCCGCGCGTGCACCCGAGAGATGTCCGCGCACTTAAAAAAAGGGGCCCGCCGAAGCGGACCCCTTTCGTGTTCGATGGTGCGTACGACTTGTGAGGCCTAGAAGTCTTCGTCGCCGCCCATGCCGCCCATGCCGCCCATGCCGCCGCCGCCGCCGCCGTGGCCGCCGCCGGCCGCCGGGGTCTTCTTCTTCGGGCGCTCCGCGACCAGCGCCTCGGTCGTCAGCATCAGCGACGCGACGGACGCCGCGTTCTGCAGCGCCGCGCGCACGACCTTGGTCGGGTCGATGACGCCGGCCTTGACCAGGTCCTCGTACTCCTCGGTCGCCGCGTTGAAGCCGAAGGCGCCCTTGCCGCCCTTGACCTTCTCCACGACGATCGAGCCGTCGACGCCCGCGTTGCCAGCGATCTGGCGCAGCGGCTCCTCCGCCGAGCGGCGGATGATGTTGACGCCGTACTGCCGGTCATCGTTGAACTTGAGACCTTCCAGCGACGAGATCGCGCGGATCAGCGCGACGCCGCCACCCGGAACGATCCCCTCTTCGACGGCCGCGCGCGTGGCGTGCAGCGCGTCCTCGACGCGGGCCTTCTTCTCCTTCATCTCCGACTCGGTCGCGGCGCCGACCTTCACCACGGCCACGCCGCCCACCAGCTTGGCCAGCCGCTCCTGCAGCTTCTCGCGGTCGTAGTCCGAGGTCGTGTCCTCGATCTGCGTCCGGATCTGCTTCACGCGCCCCTCGATGTCGGCCTTCTTGCCCGCACCCTCGACGATGGTCGTGTTGTCCTTGTCGATGGTGACGCGCTTGGCGCGGCCCAGGTCCTTGAGCGTGATGCTCTCGAGCTTGAGGCCCAGGTCCTCCGTGATCGCCTGGCCGCCCGTCAGCACCGCGATGTCCTTCAGCATCTCCTTGCGGCGATCGCCGAAGCCGGGCGCCTTGACGGCCGCCACCTGCAGCGTGCCGCGCAGCTTGTTGACGACCAGCGTCGCCAGCGCCTCGCCGTCGACGTCCTCGGCGATCAGCAGCAGCGGGCGGCCCGACTTCGCCACCTGCTCCAGCAC
>DATFXS010000050.1:0-4073 GCA_035315605.1 Polyangia bacterium | reverse complement strand
ACCTCGACGGTGCTGACCGACTTCGCGGATGCCAGCAACCCACGTTCGGCTGCCAGCCCCGATGGGACGAACCTGTGGTTCGACGGCGCGGCCGGCGGCATCCGCTTCGCGACGTTCGGCGCGACGACGTCCACGCAGCTCAGCACCACCGTGACGAACCTCCGCCAGGTGAACATCTTCGCGTCGCAGCTGTACGTCACCGATTCGTCGGGATCGGCGGTGCGCCTCGGCGCGGTCGACAGCGGCTTGCCCACGTCCTCCGGGCAGACGATCACGAACCTGCCGGGTTTCGAGACCGCGGGCAGCCCGTACGGGTTCTTCTTCGTGGACCTGGACGCAGGCGTCGCGGGCGTCGACACGCTCTACGTCGCCGACGACAGCGTCGGCCTGGAGAAGTTTTCGCTGGTGTCAGGGAGCTGGGTCGCGAGCGGCACGGCCGGCGCGGCGGCGGACGCCTATCGGGGTCTGACCGCGACGGTCGCCGGTAGCGCGGTCACGCTGTTCACGACGCGCAAGGGCGGCTCCAGCGCCACGGGCGGCGGCGAGCTGGCGACGCTGGTCGACGGCACGGGCTACAACGGAACGCTTGCCGGAACGCCCGCGCTGCTGGCCACCGCCGCGACGAACACGTCGTTCCGGGGCGTCGCGCTGGCGCCGACACCTTGATCTGACGTTGGAGTAGGCTGCGGCAGATCAGGGCGGGGGGATCGGGACGCCGTTGGCGTCGACTTCCCAGCCGTCGTGCGACGCCGTCGGCGATCGCTTCCGGGCGTGCTCGCGGTGCTTCGACTTCTTCTCGTCCGGAGCCGGCGCGCGCGCAGCGGCTGGCGACGGAGCTGCGGCCGTCGGCGCGGCGGGTGCCGGTGCGGGGGCGGTGGCCGCTGCGGGCAGGGCTGGAGGCGCAGGCGGCTGCGCGACCGGCGCGGGCGCGGGAACCATCGCCGGCCCGGGCGCGGCGGTCGTGCCCGGGCGGGACATCTTGCCGATGCCGACGACGGCGCCGACCGCGACAGCCGCCGCGACGATCAACGCGCCGCCGATCAGCTTGCCGCGCGTTCGCGAAGTCTCGGCCGTCTCGACCGATCCCGCCGCGCCCGTCAGCGACGATTGCCACGCCCAGCCGGTCGGCGCGCTGGGCCCGCCCGCCCGGGCGCGTGGGGCTTCCGGATCGTCCTGGGTCACGTCGGACGGCGGTCGGACCGCGCTGGCCGCCGGAACAGCCGTCGTGCTCTGGTAGTGCGCGACCGCCGTCGAGCCGACCATCGGCACCTCTCCCTTCGCCATCTGCAGCACCAGCGGGACGCTGGTGGTGTTGCCCTTCAACGTGCTGTCTGGTTCGGCGGCGCGCGGCGTCTCGAAGTAGTACTTCTTCCAGAGGCCCTGCCCGAGCGGGCTGCCGAACGGCCAGAGCGCCCGGCCGAGATCGTGCACGCGGGCGTATCGCTCGCCGGGGTCGACGCTGATCGCCTTGAGGATGACGGCCTCCAGCGCCTCCGGGATCTCGGGCCGCAGCGTGCGCGACGGCGGAATGTCACCGCGATCGATGGCGCGGATCAGCGGCGCTCCGTCCAGATCGGCGAACGGGTGCTGTTTCGTCAGGCAGACGTAAAGGAGCAAGCCGATCGCGTACTGGTCGCTGGCGGGCAGCGTCTTGCCGCTGACCTGCTCGGGCGAAAGGTACCGCGGCGTGCCCAGAATCTGCCCGTCGCGGGTCAAGTCGCCGGCGACCTTGCTGATGCTGCTGATGCTGAAGTCCAGCACCTTGACGTCCCATCCCGGACCGGAATCGGTGTCGATCACCATGACGTTCCCGGGCTTGAGGTCGCGGTGGATGATCCCCTTGTGGTGGCAGGCCTGGATCGCCGCGCAGATGACCAGCATGACATCGACGCAGTAATCGATCGGGAGAGGGCCCGCCTGATCGTGAATGACCCGCCCGAGGTCTTTGCCTTTGAGCAGCTCCATGACCATGAACGGAGTGTCGCCGTGGAAGCCGAACTCCAGGACCTGGACGACGTTGCGGTGGGCGACCTCGTTGATCGCGTAGATCTCGTTCATGAAGCGGCGGCGCCGCTCCTCGCGAGATTTCTCGCCGCGCTCGCCCTGCAGCAGCATCTTGAGGGCGACCGGCTGGCCCTTCTTGGTGTCGCGCGCGCGATAGACCGTCCCCATCCCGCCTCTGCCGAGGTGATCGCGGATTTCGTACCGTCCGTCGATCAGCGTTCCGCGTGGGATGGAGTCCGCGTCGCTGCTCATTGACCCCCAACGCTACACCGGCGCCGCGGCTGCCGGCCAGCTCAGGCCTAGAAGAAGTAGCGGACGCCCGCTTCCAGATTGGGGTTGACGCCTCCCGACCCGGTGCCGGTCGCGGTGCCCTTCGTCACGTGCACGGTGCCGAGGTCCTGGATGCCGCCTCCGACGAGGATGCCGAGGCCAGATGAGAACCGCCATTCATAACCGGCGTTGATCACGAAGCCGGTCGCGTATCCGGCCGCGGTGTCATTCGACAGGTTGGCGTACTGCAGGCCGCCGCTCAGGTACGGCGTGTGACCCGCGTCCTTGAGCTGCAGCTGGAGCGTGGGCGCCAGACCGTAGCCGCTCAGATCGCCGACCGAGGCGTAGCTCGCCTGGAGATCGAGGGCGACGTGCGGGATGAGGCGAAGCACGACGTCGCCGCCCAGGAACCCGATGCCGTTGCCGATCTTGTAGCCGATGCCGATCTTCCGGGCTTCGACCTCCTCCGCCGCCTGCGCAGGGGTCGCGCAGAGAAGGACGGCCGCGATGCCCAAGAGCGCCACCAGACTGGCGCCGGGTGGGCGCCGCGACATTCTTGTCGTGGTCACGAGCTCGGCGTCGTCGCTTTCCGTCTGGCTGAACATGGCGTTTCTCTCCTGGAAGGGGTGGCGCCGCCCGGAACAGCAACGACCGGGCCAAGCGCGATCCCCAGCCGGCACCGGAAAAGAAGCGCAGCGGCCAGGCGCGAGCGTGGTTCGAGAGCGTCAGTGGCGTCAGCGGGTGTCAGCGACCCGTCAGTGGGGGGTCGGGGTCGGCGTGCAGTTGGTGAAGGTGTCGCCGAACGAACCGGGCTCGATGAAGAAGTTGCCGGTCGTGGCCGTGACGTGGGTGAACGTGCTGTTCGACACCTGATAGACCGAGATCCCCTTGCTGCTCGAGCCGCCGGTCAAGTTGACGTCCGTGAGCGTCAGGTTGGTGTGACGCGGGCTCGGGTTGCCGGCGATGTTGATCGCGTACGCGCTGGACCCGACCGAACCGGTGATGTTCTTGATGGTGATCCAGCGGAAGAAGCCGACGCCGCCGGACGGGAAGCCGGTGCTGTCGGGATAGGCGCCGGTCATCTCGATGCCGGTCTGCTGGATGTTGTTGAACACGGTGTCGCGCAGCGTGACGCCGTCGGCCATGCTGCTGGTTCCGCCCGCGCCGCCGCCGCGGTTGGTGCCGGTCTTGAATCGGTAGCCGACATCGGTGCCGTTGAAGTAGTTGTCCTCGGCGACGATGTTCTTGATCCAGGCCGCCGTGAAGCTGCCGAACACGACGCCGCCGTGGCCGTGCAGCGTCGTGTTGTCGAAGATCCGGATGGTCTGGTCGGGCCGGTTCTCGGTCACGCCGGGCTGGTTGCTGCCGGCGTTCAGATTGATGCAGTCGTCGCCATCATCGAAAGATGACCCGAAGATGTATCCGCCCGTCGAGGTGGCGAGGTCGATGCCGTCCCCGTTGTGAATGCACGAATCGCAGCCGCGGTACGAATTGCTGGTGATCCCCTCGACGGATACGTTGGTCGACCGCGAGACGAAGATGAGGTGCTCGGGCGGGTCCTGGAAATGCAGGCCGCTCATGTAGAGGCCGGTCACGCTGTTCAGGTTGACCAGGTCGGCGCGCGAGCTGTCGCCGTGCGCGGTGGCCATGTTGTTGCCGAGGGTCGTCAGGTTGCCGCTGACCCACGGCCCGCCGTTGACGTTTCCGGCGCCGGTCAGGCGCAGGTTCGACACCGAGCAGGTCGTGGTGTCGCAAGCGTTGATGAGGCCCATGTGGTTGGTCGGGTAGTGGACGGTGCC
>DATFXS010000049.1:0-2405 GCA_035315605.1 Polyangia bacterium | reverse complement strand
CAACGCTGTTTCGATCCGCTCGCGGCGCGCCGGGGCGGGCACGCCAACCACGGCGTCTACGTGATCGGCGGGCGCGCCGCCGGCCTGTTCACGCGGCTGCACCGCGACGCGACCGACCGCCACGCGATCTGCGCGCCGACGCTGGTGAGGCTGCCGTGAGTCGGCGGTGGACGATCGGTCTGCCCGGCCGCCGCGATCTCGCGGCCGCCTGGTGGAGCGCGTCGCTGCGCTCGCGGCTGCCGGTGGGCCTGCTGGCGCGCTGGCCCCCCGCGCCGATCGTCTGGGTGGGCGCGGCCGGGCTGGCGGGCGGCGCAACGCTGGGCGGCTGCGCGGAGTTTCTCGCCGACAGCCCCGGCGAGTCGATGCGGTCCTCGCTGGAGACGCAGCGCGAGCAGGGCTGGGCGGCCGGCGAGCCCGCGGCCCTCTACTTTCCCGACGCGCAGGAAGCGGACGTGGCGGGCGGCGCCGACTGGCGCGCGGCGATGTCGACGCTGGCCCTGCGTCTCGCGCCGGCGGAACCGCGCTGGCTGCCGTACTACGATCCGACGCTGTTCCAGGCGCTGCAGGCGCCGCGCAACGGCGACCTGCGCGTGCTGATGCGGCCGGTGTTCTCGCCGGCGATGGCGATCACCTCGCGGCGCGGCGAGGCGCTGCTGTCGCTGTTCGCCGAGCAGGGCTGCCGCAACGACGTGGCGCTGGTGCTGGACATCCCCGGCCCCGAGGCGGTGGCGCTGGCCGCCGCGCTGGCGCCCTGCTTCGATCCCGTGTTCGCCTTCGACAACTGGCCACACCCGCGCGGCATCGTGCCGTCACACGTCACGCTCGGCGCGGCGCTGTATTACCTGCCCTGGTTCGAGCGCGAAAAGACCAGCCGTGCACCCGACGCGGCGCCGATGTTCATCTTCGATCGGTCGCGGCTGGCGCCCTACGTCGACGAGAGCGTGTGGTTCGACAACCGCTACCTCGCCGGGTTGCCGCCGGCCGACGCGCTGGCCGCCGCCGGCATCAAGCACGTGCTCTACGTCGTCCCCGACTCCGAGATCGGCACGGAGGCCGACGATCTGAACGACGGGGTCGTCGCGCTGGATCGCGGCGGCATAGACGTCCGGCTGCTCGCGCTGTCGGATTTCTCGGAGACCCCGCTCCCCGGCTGGCTGGACGAGGTCCCGCCGGATCCGCTCGTGGATCCGACGGCGCCCCCGGATCCACCCGTGCAGCTTTCGCTCGACTTCTACTTCGGCGGATCGCCGCGCGCGCACGCCTGCTTCTGGGACTGGTACGGGTGGCGGCGCTGGCCCCACGCCCCGCAGGCAGCGCTGCCCATGCCGCCGTCACTTCGACCGCGAACGATGTTTCGCCCCACGTGGCGCGGGACGATCGCGTCGGGCGGCTGGCGCGGCTCGCCTGGCTCGGGCTGGCGCGGCTCGCCTGGCTCGGGCTGGCACGGCTCGCCCGCCGGGCGTTCGGGCTCGCTCGGCCGCGCGAGCTTCGGCGGCATGTCGGGCTGACCGCCCTCAGCCGCCATCCGCGGGGGCCGGTTTCATTTGCGGATCAAGCCGACGTACGGAAGGCAGCAGCCGTCGGCGCAGATCGTGTTCGCCGGGCACTGGGAGGGATCGACGCCGCCCGGGCCGCAGATCGTCGTGCCCTCCGGACACTGTGGACCGCCGCCGCCGTCGCATCCTTCCGATCCTCCGCCGCAGGTCCCGCCGGTGCCGGTGCTCCCGCAGCCTTCGGAGCCGCAGCTGCCGCCCGCGCAGAACAGCACGCAGGCCTCGCCCGAGTCGCCGCCCGCCTTGTTCTGATCGCCGTCGTGGACGATCGCCTGGAGACGGTAGGAGTGGCCGGGAATCAGCGCCACGCTCCAGCGCGCCTCGGTGCCGTAGCCTTCGTTGGACAGGCCGGTCGGTGGCGTGTTGGCGCCGGTCCCGAGGCTCCAGTTGTTCTTGGTCGGATCGGCGTCGGGCGTGATCGTCACCGTCGCCGGCGAGACGGTGTTATCGACGGTGCGCACGGCAGACTTCCAGGTTCCGAAGACGGCGTTGGGCGTGATCGGCCGTCCGCCCTGCTGCCAGTCGCCCGCCTTGCTGTTCGGATCGCTGCTGATGTCGGTGACGAACAGCGACGGCCACATCGGCCGCAGCGACGCGTCCAGGCCGCTCTGGTCACCGGTCAGCGCGTTCGCGCCGATGGTCGGATTGGTGACGCTGCTCGGGCTGGCGGCCAGCGGCGACACGGAAAAGTCGGAGGTCGTCGTGCCGCTGGCATCTTTCACGACGACGCTGCGAACGCCGAGGGTCATGGCGTGCTCGTCGTTGTAGAACATGCTGACGACGCCGTTCGGCCAAGACCCGGAGGGCTGGATGGCGCGCAGCACGCCGTTCTCGTTGAACACCGTGCTGGTG
>DATFXS010000048.1:0-2405 GCA_035315605.1 Polyangia bacterium | reverse complement strand
CTCGACGGCGTCCACGACGGTGGCGGGCAGGCGCGCGAGCTCGAATCTTTCGCCGGGAACGATGCCGAGCCGCACCAGCCGGTTCATCAGCGGCTCGTCGTTCGGCGCGGGCGGATTCGCCTGCATCAACCGCGCGAGCCGGTCGAAGAAGGTCCCCGCGTCCAGCTTGTCGACCTGTTCTTCGGGCGGCCGGTCGCTCGCCGGATCGGCGGGCGCGCCGCGCGGCGGGCTGAACGACTTGCCCCACGCGCCGAGCGGCACCAGCTGGTATTGCCGCTGAAGCGCGTGCACGGCCTCGTAGTCGCGCTCGCCCGCCGTGTACGTCCGCCCGATGATCCAGACGCGGTTGGTCGGCGATTTGATGCGATCGACGCTGGTCGGCAGCTCGCCGCGCCAGCCCGGTCCCATGAGGGCGAACGCGGCCTTGCCGTTGCCGGTGGTGCGCGTCCCCGGCGCGGCGATGACGTTGGTCCACGCGTCCATCAGCTGCATCGTGTAGTAGCGCCGCCCGAGATCGGGCAACGCCAGGACGATCGGCTCGCGGGACAAATCGACCCAGGCCGTCGAATACAGCGTGTCGACGTTCGGCCTGACCACATCCCGGAACGTGTCGTCGGGGAACGCCCGCTTGTGGTCGAACTGGTTCTGCGGCGTGCGCGCCTCCATCGTCGCGCGCGTCGCATCCATCAGGACCAGCGGGTAGCCGTAGATGTAGCCGAGCGTCGCGATCGCCTCCGCTTCCAGCGCGTTCGGCGACTGGCGCTGCGACCCGACCGCCTCGTGAGGTTCGGACATGTCCTTCTCCGGTTGGGGTGTCCCGTCGATCTGGCGACGCGAAGGGATCCGGGAAGTCAGCCAACGGCTGATCCGGCCGCTTGTGGCCCGGTCCGTAAGGGTCCAGGCTGACGCCGATGCTCGGCTCACACCGCCGCCGCGAACGGTTCGTCGCGGCGATCGGCGCGTTCAAGTTGTTGAAGTCCGCGCTGCTGGTTGCGCTGGGCGTGGTCTGGTTGTCAGGTATCACCGGCCGAAGCTCGCTGGCCGACGCGGCGGCCTGGACGGGCGCGCTCCAGGGGCATCACATCGTTCGCCGCATCGTCGCGCGGCTGGCGTCGCTGAGCGGCCAGGAGCGGCACGAGCTGGCGATGGCGACGTTCGGCTACGCGGCGCTGTTCGCGGTCGAGGGCGTCGGCCTGCTCCTGCGGAAGCGCTGGGCCGAATGGATGACGGTGATCGTGACCGGATCGTTCATCCCCTTCGAGCTGCTCGGTCTGGTCAGGCGGCCCGGGCCGGGCAGGGTCGTGGCGCTGGCGCTGAATGTCGCGATCGTCGTCTACCTCGGCCTTGGTATTGTCCGGGGATGGGGCGAGAGCCACCGAAGACGCCGCTCGCAACCGTCGACGTGATCATCGAGACCGACGGCGGGATCGTGCTGATCCGGCGGCGCAACCCGCCGCCCGGCTGGGCGCTTCCCGGCGGCTTCGTCGATCCCGGCGAGAGCGCGGCGAACGCCGCACGGCGCGAGGCGAAGGAGGAGACCGGCCTCGACGTCGAGCTGACGGAGCTGCTCGGCGTCTACTCCGATCCGAAGCGCGATCCGCGCGGCCTTTACACACTGAGCACGGTGTTCATCGGCCGCGCGAGCGGGCGGCCCGTCGGGGCCGACGACGCGGCGGAGGCGCGCGTCTTCCCGGCGGACGCGGTGCCCGGCGACGTCGCGTTCGATCATCCGACGATCATCGCCGACTACCGGCGGCTGCGCGCGGGCCTGGGACGCCCGCCGGTCGATCGATGAGGACGTGCCACGCGATCGGCGTGCCCCGCGCGTCTCAGAGTTCTGAGGCGGCTCGGGGGTCTGACGCCGGAATGGCGGCCGACGTTCCGGCACGGTGCTTGCGTTCTGGGCGCGCACGATGAAACGTCTCGCGTCGTGGGTCGTGCTGGTTCTGATTGCTGGCGTGGGCTGCTCCTCGAGCGGCGGCAACAACGTTCGCGACGGCCAGGCCGGCTCTTTTGCACCCGGCGCGGGCGGCCACGCGGGCAGCACGGGCGGAGGGGCCGGTAGCGGGGGCGCGGGCGGCGCCGCCGGCAGCAGCGCGGGCCGCGGCGGCGACGGCGGCGCGACAGCAGGCGCGAGCGGCGGCGCGACGGCCGGCGCGGGCGGCAGCGGCGGCGCGACGGCCGGCGCGGGCGGCAACGCTGGAACCTCCGGAACGGGCGGCGATAACGCGGGTCGTGGTGGCGCCGGCGGCGTGGCCGGGGCCGGCGGGCGAGGGGGGACGGGGGTCGCGGGCGCGACGGGCACGGGCGGTCGCGGCGGGGCGGGCGGCACGGGAACGGGCGGCATCATGAACACCGGCGCGGCCGGAAATCCCGGCACCTGTCCGGCGACCGCGCCAACCACC
>DATFXS010000047.1:0-2004 GCA_035315605.1 Polyangia bacterium | reverse complement strand
GCGCGCCAGCTCCTTCTCGGTGCCGATGCGGTCGCCCGGCTTGAGGTCGTTGGCCTCCAGGTAGACGCGGATGTCGTGGGCGATCCGCTCGCTCGTATCGCCGTACGCGGGCTCGAAGCTGGCGGACGGCAGGGCGGTCGGATCGGACGTCATTGTCTTGCCGACTCTAGATCACCGCCGCGCCCGGGAAAATTGCCAGACCTTTTCCTTGACAGCTCTGCACGGATTTACGTACGTTGCGCGACTGGGGGAACTTCGCGACCGAAGGTTCCATGAGGAGGAGCAATGTTTGAGGACGGTTTCGACTCGCGCGGCATCACCCGCGGCGAGGTACTGAAGCTCGCGGGAGCCGGTGCAGGCGGGATCCTGCTGTCGAACGGCCTTGCCGGTGTCGCGCTCGGCGCGAGCAACGGCGGCACGATCAACATCGGCGTCGTGAGCCCGCTGACCGGCCCCGCGGCCGGCTTCGGCGAGCCCGACCGCTACGTGATCGGTCTGGCGCGCAAGGCGCTGGCTAAGGGCATCACGAGCGGCGGCAAGACCTACAAGGTCAACATCATCGAGAAGGACAGCCAGTCCAACCCGGGCCAGGCGGCGAAGGTCGCCGGCGACCTGATCAATAAGTCGAAGGTCGACCTGGTCCTCGCCACCTCGACGCCGGAGAGCGTCAACCCCGTGGCCGACGCCGCCGAGGCGGCGGGCGTCCCGTACATCACGACGGTCGTGCCGTGGGAGGCGTGGTACTTCGGCCGCGGCGCCAAGGACCCGACGAAGTCGCCGTTCCGCTTCGGCTTCCACTTCAGCTTCGGCGTCGAGAACTTCGCCAACGCCTACGAGCACCTGTGGCCGCAGGTCAAGACGAACAAGAAGGTCGGCGTGATGTGGCCCAACGACGCCGACGGCAACGCGATCCGCGCGGCGCTCGGGCCGCTGCTCAAGAAGGCCGGCTACGAGATCGTCGACCCCGGCGCCTACCAGGACGGGACCAACGACTACTCGGCCCAGATCTCGAAGTTCAAGTCGGCGGGCGTGCAGATCTTCAACACGTTCCCGATCCCGCCGGACTTCGCGACGTTCTGGAAGCAGGCGGCCAAGCAGGGCCTGACGAAGCAGATCAAGATCGCCCAGATCGCCAAGACGGGCCTGTTCCCGTCGCAGGTGACCGCGCTCGGCTCGCTCGGCAACGGGCTCGCCTCGGGCGTCTACTGGCATCCGACGTGGCCCTACAAGTCGTCGCTGACGGGGATCACGAGCAAGCAGCTCGCCTCGGGCTACGAGAAGGCCAGCGGCAAGCAGTGGAACCAGCAGGCCGGCGCGACGCTGGCGCTGTTCGACGTCGCGGCCGCGGCGCTCAAGGCGAGCGGCAACCCGAAGAACAAGCAGGCGATCGTCAACGCGATGAAGAAGGCCAAGGTCATGACGCCGATGGGCCAGCTCGACTGGAGCAAGAAGCGTCCGGGCGTGCCCTCCAACGTCGTGCCGACGCCGATCATCGGCGGCCAGTGGCGGCCCGTGAAGAACAAGTTCAAGGTCGACTTCTTCATCGCGGAGAACAGCAACGACCACAAGGTCCCCGTCGCCACGAAGCTCAAGCCGTACTAGGTTTGGGGGTAGTGGCAGCGGAACCGGTCCTCGCCGCCGTCGGGATCCGGAAGCGCTTCGGTGCGCTGACGGTTCTCGACGGCGTCGACTTCGCCGTGCCGGTCGGCGGTGCCGTGGGCATCGTCGGCCCCAACGGCGCCGGCAAGACGACATTGCTCAACGTGCTCGCCGGCTCGCTGCGCGCCGACAAGGGTCGCGTCGAGCTCAACGGACGCGACGTCACCGGCACCCGCGCCGCCAAGCGCTGCCGGCTCGGCATCGGGCGTGCGTTTCAGATCCCGCGGCCGTTCGGCGACATGACGGTGTTCGAGAACGTTCTCGTCGGCTCGTCGAGCGGCGGCGGGCGGCGCGCCGTCTATCCGCGCGCGATCGAGGCGCTCGACCTGTGTGGTCTCGGCGACG